>JAZKSQ010000101.1:0-6127 GCA_036625995.1 Thermoplasmatota archaeon
GATATTTCCGTTTCGGATTGTATAGTCAGGGACAGCATGGAGGGTATAAGGGTTAGTTACGGTCGGAATATAGATATATCTAACTGCACGATTTATGGTAATGCGGATGGAAGTGTTGAACTCTGGGATTCTTCTTTTGTTGATGTTTCCGACTGCGTTATTTTCGACAACGGCGGGGAGTATAGCGGGGGCATATTGATTATTGATGCTCCAGATCGAGAAGGATCATGTAACAACATAACTATTTCAAGCTGCAGGATATATAATAACACCCGTGATGGAGTTACTGTTTACGATAATTGTGAAGATATCGAGGTGTTTTCTAATTTTATCGCCAACAACACTCAGAATGGGATATCCGTCAGTCGTTTTTGTTCTGTGGATATTGTTGATAACAGGGTGGTAGGTAACGGTGACGGCGGTTATTTCGACAGCGGTCTATTTATTTCTGATTGTAGGGGTTCTGTGTATGTTTCTGGTAATGTTTTTGAGGGTAACGATAATTACGGCATCTATCTTTTGCGTTCTTCTAAAAACGTGGTTAAGAACAATGTTTTTGTAGATAACGTGGATAGCGGCGGTTTTTTTATAGTTAGACATAATTTGTATAACTGTTGGGATGGAAATTTTTGGGGTAGTTATAGGGGTTTTGGCCCTAAACCTGTTTTAGGTAGGATCAGCATTCAGTTTAATTTCGATTTGAATGACAACGGTCTTCTTGATACGTTGCCAGTCCCTTGGGTTAATTTCGACTGGCATCCAGCCAGCGAACTATAGGATATATGGATATAAACACCTGGTTTTTTTATTCTAATGGAAATGAATTTAGATTTTTTTTGAAAGAATAGCATTTATCCATAATTTTAAACCGTCGTTATACTAATTTCAATCGGTTTTCCCTCTTCGTCGGGGTTAAGGCGAACATCTATGGTTTCATACTGGTATACTCGGTTAGTAATGTTTTTTGTCACATCATTGTCTAGGTTAAAAACAAACTTGTAGACAACCCTGTCAGACCAGGTAATGAAAAACCCTGGAAAGGGTGTATACCGGTTGATCTCTCGATCATAGGATATAGGGTCTCCTGGTTTTATAAAGTATTTTTCCTGCAGTAATGAAACATTATTTTCATCAAATATTTCTACTGTTATCGAATGTTTTTGCTCATCACTATTTCTAACAACATAGAGAGACGTAGGGGGCCAACGAGAGCTAAGGGAAATAATAGATAGAAAAAATAAAAAACAAGAAGTATCAACATCATACCTATAGCTGCTATTTTTCTTTTATCCATTACACTTACTCTATCTATTGATCTTATATAAATTAATTATTCGTCAATAATATAAGTTTTAATTTAAAATTATGGTCCAACTTTTGCCATATAGTTGTTCTTTTTTGATGATCTGGTATAGATTTAGAATAAAATTGGTATAAATTTTGACTTCTTTTGGAAATTAACTATATTTACTTTCTTTTGCAAAAAATAATAGATAAAAATATTCAAAAAAAAAAGAAAGAAAGTAGTTAAAATGAAAAATAAGTTTAAAAACTATAGCCTAAAAGTTATTTATTTAGTTATAGTTATCATCATTTTATTAGTTCCTTCATCTACAGGTTTAATTAAAAATGAAAATAATTTTTCGGTTCAGACCATTTTTGACAAGGAAACTAACGAAGTTTTTTCCAAATTGTCTACTATTTCTGATATTAAAATAACTGATGTTAACGGTGGAATGAATCTTGCAATAACCCTTAAAAATAAAGGAAATCAAGACTATAGAAACATGCTGATTAAAGTAGAAATAAAACATGGTTTGATTTTTACACCACGGATCAATAATTACACCATCCCGTTATTATCCTCAGAAGGGTCCTCCAATACATATACATTCCAAACTCAAATATTAGGTTTTGGTCTTGGCCTTATAACAGAAAAACCCCATATCTCTATTGTTATAAACGAAGATGATAAAGAGTTAGTTATTGGAACGATTGAAGCTAGAATAATTGGTTTTAAGGTAAAAGTGCTAAATTCAATTTTAAATGAGGAAAATATATATCAAGGCTACAATCTTTTTACACCAGAATATACTAAAAACACCTGCCTGGTGAATAACAAAGGAGAAATCATCCATCAGTGGAATGGAAAGTATATCCAAGGTATGGACGTCGCTCTTTTAGAAAACGGAAATATAATTAGAGCAGATTCTTCTTATCCTCCCAGCCCCAGACTGCTAGCTGGAGGTTTTACTGGACATATCGGAGTTTATAACCAAAATGGTTTATGTACCTGGGAATTTACTTATTCTAACAGCGATCATTGCCTCCATCATGCATTTGAAGTTTTACCTAATGGAAATATCTTGATGATTGCAGTTGAGTATAGATCCGCTGAGGAAGCAATCAAATCTGGACGGAACCCCAAAAAACTAAAATATGAAAGGTTATGCCCAGATCATATTATAGAAGTCAAACCAACGGGGAGTTCAGGAGGTGAAATTGTGTGGGAATGGCATGTATGGGATCATCTCATCCAAGATTATGATCCAGACAAAGATAACTATGGAAAAATAAGAAAACATCCCGAATTGATTGATATTAATTATGGTAAAGATAACGCTGATTTAACACATATAAACGCTATTGATTATAACGAAGAGTTCGATCAAATACTGTTGAGTGTACGGGAGTTCAACGAGATTTGGGTTATAGATCATAGCACAACCACAAAAGAAGCAGCTAATCACTCCGGCGGAAAATATGGTAACGGAGGAGACCTTCTTTATCGTTGGGGTAATCCAGCTGCCTATAATGCAGGAACAGAAGATCAACAGAAATTATTTGCGCTTCATGATGCTAGTTGGATAGAAGAGGATTGCCCGGGTTCTGGAAACATTTTGATTTTTAACAATCAGGTTCCACTAGTAGATGAAAACAATCCGAATTTAAGGGCTTATTCTTCAGTAGTTGAAATAGATCCACCTGTCAACGTTGATGGTAGTTATAATAAAATTGGCTTAAAATTTGGCCCCATTACTCCAGTTTGGACATATACTTCTGATGATGTATATGATTTTTATTCATCTTATCTTTCGAGTGCACAAAGGCTACCTAACGGAAATACATTAATTTGTGAGGGAAATAAGGGGAGGTTCTTTGAAATTAATATGGATAAAGAAATAGTATGGCAATATACCAACAATTATGGCATTCCGAATCATGTCTTTAAGGTACATAGATATGGTTCTGATTATGAGGGTGTTAAAAATTTATTGGAAAAGTAAATCTCTTTATCTACCGAGTTGATAGTTTTGTTTGAACTTTAAATCTAGAATTTTTGGAAATTCTCTTCATAAAAGATGAAAAAACTGGGTTAACATTACTGATAAAACATTTTTTTTAAGTTTTATCATTCTGTTAATATCGAATTTTACTATCCTTTGAATAAAACAATTTTTTTTGAAATATATGTTTAATAAAAAAACTGGAATGTAATGTTTTAAACTGTATCTAAAAGGTAAAATATTCATATGTTTAACATAGTTGTTTTATTTTGTAGTCTATGGGAGAAATTTTTATGAAAAAAAATCTATAGTAAAATGTTTGCTTTTTTAATTGGAAGTTTATTTGTTATCGTTTCTATTCCTTTGATTAATGGATTTTCAAATTCTATAGAGCCACAACCACCAAGTACCTGTGCCGGCTATAATCCAGAGAATGGAACAGTTAAGTTGATAGCTATTGATACACCGTTTGGTGAAGGAGTAGGTGTCGATGAAACATATTATAAGCTTAACGGTGGAGACATACAAGTATATGAAACCCCCCCGATTCAGCTTCGACAGGGAAAAAATACAATTGAATTTTGGTCTGTAGATAAAAAAGACAACATAGAAAACCATAAAACGATTAGGTATACCTTTGATAATTATCCCTCCGACAGTGAAGATTACAAGACCAGACGGCGGAATCTATCTTTTTGGAAATAAAACCCTTGATTTTGGACCAACAGTCTATATAGATAAATTAGAGATTGAGGTTGAGGCTGATGATGGTCCTGATGTCGGTATAAAAAGCGTGTTTTTCAGTTATGACGGCGGCTCAGGTTATGATGACAACAGTAGTGACGGTCGGTCCGACGTTTATAATCATCTGCATTTCGGAAATCTAACTGTTACTGTAAGGGCTATGGATAATAAAGAACAGCTTTCTAAACTGGTTAGTAAAACAATTACAGTATACAACCTAGGTTTTCTTTAAATCAAAATTAAAAAAATATTTAAGAGAAAATTTAAAATTAATAAAAAAAATTTAAAATTGGAATAATTTAAACCAAACTGTTTTTTTTGTCGTAGTCTAAGATTCTATTTTTTCCTTTTATCTTGAAAGATATATTTCAATACAAGATATATTTCTGCTTTCACCGGTTTCGTTAGTTACAGTTTCGGTATCTATTTTGATGTCATCTACTTGTGCATCTTCTACGAAACGATCTCTTGTTATTTCTGCTGTATCTACTGCTCTGCTTATTGCTCTGCCTCTTGCTTTGAGGACTACTTCATCAGAGTTTTTAAACTCTGTTACTACTGCAAGTACGTAAGACATTGCAGGTTTGTTTCCAATATATACTACGTTTTCTTCTGCTGTTTCTTCTGCCATACTTTATGTTACCTCCTTATTCTTTTTGGTATAGTTTTTCAATGTTTTTAATGTTTTCGTTATTTAATCACATTATTAATACTTTACTGATTTAAAATGTCTTAATCGACAAAAAATGTGTAAAATCAGGTATAAAAAATTCAAAAAATCTCCCTATCATAAAAAAAATAGAGGATATCAATATAAAAAATCCGGTTTTTTTAAGTTTATAAGACTTTTATAGTTATGTTCTTTACACAAACTATTTTAAATAACTTAATCTAAATAAAATATAAATAAAAAGAGTTTATCTTTGATGGCTCTTATTTAAGTTAGATTGATAGACATGCAGAAATTAAAATATCAAAAGAAACACTATCTTCAACTAGGGGAACAACCACTCTCAGGATCAACACTTAAAAATTGGATAAAATTACTGATAGATAACAAATTCAAAATCGACTGGCAGTTTATACCCAAGTCAATTTATGTAACAGCTATGATAATAGCGTTGTCTCCATTTCGTTATTTGGAAAGAAAAAAATTTGATGAAAAAATAAAAGAAAAAAAGGACATAAAACCGATATTTATTATCGGACATTTTCGAAGTGGAACCACATTTTTGCATTATCTGCTTGGACAAGACCCTCAGATAGGATATGTGTCGACTTTTGAAACTATGACACCAGGTATTATTATCGATAAAGAAAAATTTCTGAAAAATTTAGTTAAAAACCATCTTCCAGCCAAACGGCCTATGGACGATCTTGAAATGAAGGTAGATTTACCTTATGAAGAAGAATATGCTATAGCTAATCTAAGTCAATACTCTTTTTATCACGGATGGTATTTCCCTAAAAAAATGAAGAGTTATTTCGATAAATATGTCACCTTTAAAAATATATCCAAAAATGATATAGAAAAATGGAAACAGGTATACGACTATTTCCTAAAAAAAATAAACTATAAAAATGAAGGTAAACCCATTCTGTTAAAAAGTATTGTCAACACAGCTAGGATTAAAAATATACTGAAATTATATCCAAACGCAAAATTTATCCATATACATCGCAACCCATATGAGGTTTACATGTCTAGTTGGAGGCTATATAAAAAAATTCTACCAATTTTCTCATTTCAACATATAAGTTCAGCTACACTTGACAAAAATATTCTATATTGTTACAAACAGCTATATAAAAAATATCTTTCAGATAAACATTTAATCCCTAAAGAAAACCTTATAGAAATTAGATTCGACAAATTCATTGAAAAACCATTAAAAACGCTTTTGAAGATATATCAAAAATTTGGTTTTTCAGATTTCAACAAGGCAAAACCATTTTTTGAAAAATATATACATAAACATCGGAACTATCAATCAACCAGATATAAATTCTCCAACTCTCTAAAAAACAAGGTATTCAAGGAATGGAGGTTTATATTTGAAGAATACGAATATGAAAAATAAAATATGTTTTTATTT
>JAZKSQ010000102.1:0-5990 GCA_036625995.1 Thermoplasmatota archaeon
ACTAGAAAATGCTTTTTATCTAAAGAAATCAGAGGTATATCACGATGGAAAATAACATAATTTCTTATATATTGGAAAATCTTATGATTTTCCTGCCAATTGGTTTGACAGGTATAATAGTAACCATTATTTTGATTGTAACTGGAAAAGATTATATAAGGGAAAAAGAAAGGAATTTTGATAGAGAAATATTTTATCCCACTAGAAAAAAAATTCTCAATTTATTTGATTTAACCTACTTTTTTGTTATTTCTATGTTGCTAATGATTGGTTTATTTTCCAATTTTATAATCGAATCGATTGTAGGTTTTTCATTTGCTATTATCCCTTTAATTCTTAATATAACGTTTTCAGTTTATTTTAGAAAAGTAAAGGATAGAAAAGAGGGGTGAAAACTTTTGTACTTTATTGATTTTAATCCTAATTTTGGATCTGAAACGCCGACATTAATATGGTTCGTCTTTACGATAACATTAGCCTGGCTTGTTTTGTTTTTTTTATATCTCAAAACTTATGGTTTTAAAAAGACTTTGAGATATTTTCTACCGATTATAATCGCTGGTTTTTTTATCGAATCAGCCGGTGCTGCTAGTGGAAGATATGTTTATCCTAATTATATGATATATCTATCTATCTTCGAAAATGGTTGGGTTCCTTTATCTATTATATTGGGATGGAGTGTTAATCTTATCCTTTTTTATAATATTTCGAGATTCTTTGTGAATAAATTTTATAAACGTTTTGATAAAATTCGGATTTTTTTGATAGCATTTTTTGCTGGTTTTTTTGCAGTTTGTCTGGATTTATTAGAGGATCCTCTTGCCCATCATAATAAATGGTGGATTTGGAATGATTCTTTGTCTGGAGTACATTTTTATCAGGTGCCGATAATAAATTTTGTAGGTTGGTTTCTTTTACTTTTTTATCTTTCAATTTCGATAATGTTGATTGAACGATCAGGTTATTCTGAAAATAGGAAATTGTTGCTTTCAATATCTTCTTTGTCTATTAGTGGTTTAGCGATTTTAGTGACACATGGATTAATTTTTAGGTTTTTACAGATAATGGGGATTTCTTAAAAAAAGAATTAACTTTTGTTAGTTTAATTTAAATTGAGGTTAATCTTAATAAAGAGGGTTTTTAATAACGTGAAGATACGGTCATGTCTTTAATAAAAATGGTAGTTGCTTGGATCAGGATGGTTCGTCCTCCAATTTTGTTTCTTTGTTCTTTTGGAGCATTAGTTAGCGCTTTAAACTGTGCTGTTTACCAAGGCGTTTCTCTTTCAATTGTTCAGATTTTTTTTATAATCTTGGTTCCTGCTCTTTTATCTACAGGTACAATGATTCATAATGATGTAACTGATCTTGAATCCGATAAGGTAAATCGTCCATATAAACCGGTTCCATCAGGGATAATAAAAGAAAAAACAGCTTATATGACAGGTATAGTTCTAATGTTTTTGTCTGTTATTTTTTCTCTTTTAATTAATTATGTGGATTATGGTACAATAAATTGGAATTGTGGGATTTTAACAACTATTTTACTTGTGATTAGTTTATATTATAATTATTATGGGAAATATCATGGTATTTTTGGCCATATGGCTGTTGCTTTTGGTGTTGGGGCTATACCATATTGGGGGAGTATTTCTGCTTTTCCGAATAGTCCGTTATTGATGCTTCCTTTAGCGATAGCGATTTTTTTTCAGGAAACCGGTCGTGAAATAATGGTATGTACTGGTGATTATAACGGTGATGTTAAAGCAGGTTTTAAAACAACTCCGGTTAGATGGGGGAGAAAAAAAGCCATGTTGATTGGTCTGCCCTTTTATCTGTTATTTATTCCCTTTTATGTCCTTTCGGTTTATGACTGGATTGGACTTGGATTTCCAAAGGTTTTTGGAATAATATATCTGATTGGGGGAGGTTTATTAGCGATAACATTAATAGTTACTTGGATTCTTTCATATATACCGGTTCTTAAGGGAAATGAAAAAGAAATTTGGATTGCATTTGAACGGTATGAACGAATAGGTACAAGAGTGATGATTATTGTGTTTCAAATATTTATTATGGTAGAGATCTTCATATAAAATAGTAAATAATTAGAAAAACTCATATACAAAACTACTTTTATAAATCTAATATTATGGGAAAAATATCTGCTTATGCTAAACTGTTACGTTTACCAGGTATAGGTGCCTTAGGTATTCCTCCTGTAATTGCTGCTTTGACCATGGGTATATATGATTTTTTTGATTTAACAATTGTTTTTATTATTGGGGCATTATCTTGCATTTTTGGTTTTCTTCTTAATGACTACGTTGATGTTGAAGTTGATAAACTCGTAGAGGATTTACGTAAGAAACCTTTGGTCAGTGGTGAAATATCCCGAAAATCAGCATTAATTATTTCTATAATACTTATCTTGGTTACATTTTTTTTCATATCTCTTCTCTATAAAGGGGAACAATTTGGCCAATACAAATTTTTCGCAGTGACCAGTATCATTATCGCAGGATGTTTAGGAAGTATTTACAATATCTATGGAAAAAAAATAATTGGCTCGGATTTACTAGTGGCTATATCGGTTGCATTTGTCTTTTTGTTCGGTGCTCTTTCTTATGGTCAACCAAACGTAGCCACATGGATTATTTTCTTTTTGACTTTCAACAATATCTTATATATGAATGCCATCCAGGGAGGTTTAAAAGATGCAGATCATGACTATAAAATGAAAGTTAAAAATATTGCTTTGAAATCAGGTTTAGAAGTTAGCGGAGGTAACATATATGTGCCATTTTCTTTTAAAATTTTAGGTATGACCATAAGAATTGTTTCAGCTATTTTATTATTTCTCCCTTTTATTTTATTCAACTATAACTATTATTTATGGCAGATAACTTTACTAATAGTTTTAACATCTCTAGTCTTGATTATAAGTTTTAAATTTTTAAATTTAAAAAAATTCGATAGAAATAAGATAAGAAGAATAATTGGTTTTCAATCATTTTTACGTTATTCATTAGTACCAATTATGTTGATGTCGATAATTGATATCAAATACTCAGTGATACTAATTATTGTTCCTATTTTGTGGTATATAATTTTTACAAATCTAGTAAGTGAAGAACTTTTCAAACCAAGGATGTAAAAGTAATTATGAAAAAAAATAAAATTGGAATAATAGGTGCAGGAGTTGCGGGTCTTTCAGCTGGTGCACTTTTAGCAAAAGAAGGTTTTGATGTAGAAATATTTGAAAAAGAAAAATTTCTAGGGGGAAGAGCTCAAACATTAGATATGGGGGATATTGATATTAAAGAATACAAAAATATTCTATCTAGTTTTAACACTGAGATTGTATTTTCAGATCCATCAATTGAAGAGATTTTTAATAATGGCATGATTAATGGTTATAATCTAGATTTAGGATATCACTTGATAGGCGGAGGAATCATCTCTAAGATTTACAAAATATTGCCAAAAGAGATGGCAAAAGATATTGAAATTTTTCAGTCTAAGTTATACGTTAAAAGAAAGAATGGTTTTAGCAATTTTGTATCTGGTTTTGAAAAATTGAAGATGATGCCAAAAATTTTGCGGTTGTTATTAGCTGGCGAAAAAACTATGAAAAAATTGGATAAGACCACCTTGAAAGAAACAATTGAAAAGTACGGTAAAGGCAAAACCAAAACAGTACTTGAAGTAAACTCGCGTTTAATTACTACGGTAAATAATTTAAATCAGATTTCGACGGGTGAAGTTTTTCGTACACAAAAAGAGATGAAGTTAAAAGGTGTAAGATATCCAAAAAATGGTTTAATGGAGCTATCTAAAATGCTTGCTGATTTTATCGAGAAAAAAGGTGGAAAGATTTTTTTGGGCAAAAAAGTAGATGAAATAATTGTTGAAGAAAACCGTGTTAAAGGTTTGGTATCTGATAAAGAAAAATTTGATTATAATTCAGTTGTTTCTAGTAGACTTGTACAAAATCTCTTTGATATAGTTGATAAAAGACATTTCCCATGTGATTATGTTAATAGTTTAGAAAGATTATATGGTACAGGTAGTCTATGTGGTTATTATTCTTTTAATGAAATCAAAAAAGATCTGATAGGAAAGACTTTCGTTTTTCTTGAACGAGATGCCGGTATCGATGGGGTTGACGCAGCGGGTATGATTGATTTTATGACTGCAAGACCCGACTCCAATCTTGCACCTAAGGAAGAATATCTTGTACAATCTTACATAATTTGTAAGCCTTGGGAAACAAAACACAAAGAAACGTTAGATAGACTTAGAAATATTCTAGATGAAAAACTTGAAGAGATTATTCCAGAATATAAAAAAAACTTAAATTGGGTTGTTTATCCAGCTGTCTCTCATTTGGATGGCGTTGCAAAAACAATTGATAACGTTAAACCTTCAATTAAAACACCTGTCAAAGATCTTTATATTATTGGAGATTGTGTAAAGGCTTCAGGTATTGGCATAAATTGTGCTTTGAATTCAAGTTTTAGTTTAAAAAAATTAATGTTAGACCGATTTAGTTAAAATTATTCATCTATTATAATTTTATACAATTGATTCTGTTTTCTTTAATCTATTTATTCGATGTAGTTATGACCATAAAATTATTATTTTAAATGTATTATTTTTTATGGATAAATTTAAATAACATAGTGCAAATTAGTATAAACATAATTATTGTAATCCAAAAAATGGGGTTTTATAAAAAAACAAAAGCAAATATCCATTAACTTAGGAGATATAATAAATTCAACAAAAAATATTAACTATCCACTACTAAATAATATACAAAAAACTAGCAAGCTAAAACTAAAATAAGTATTATAGAAAGGATGAATCTTAATGAATAAAGAAAGCAAAGATCACGAACATAAAATCGATGAATTATTACGCAAAATCGATGACAAGTATATCGGAAAATGGTATATGAAACAGCCATACAATAAAACAAAAATCCTTTCTATAAGAGCACGCGCATGCATTGACCTATTTAGACCTTTTACTTTAGCTGCCCCTTTTTTTGTATCAATGTTCATAATGATAGCAGGATTAGTCTACACCAAAGGAACTCTATCACCCCATTGGTGGACAACAGTATTGATAGCCAGTTTTGTAATGGTAATCACCAATGCAGCCTCAAACTCCTTAAATCAAGCCACGGATGTAGAATCAGATAAAATCTCAAAACCTCATAGACCTATCTGCCAAGGAATACTCGATGTAAAGACCGCTCAAAGTTTAGCATATCTACTCTATCTCTCAGCAGTCTTAGTTGCAATGTTAATAAACATTCAATTCGGGATTCTAGTATTTCTAATAATAATTTTTACAATAACTTATTCTCTGCCACCGCGGATGAAAAGATATCTATTCTTAAATCAAATATGGATTGCAGTACCCAGAGGTTTTCTTGCTGTGATGGCCTCATGGAGCGTATTTGGAAACCCCCTAGCACCAACACCTCTACTTATCGGAACAATCGCAATGTTATTTCTTATCGGAGGAACACCAACTAAAGATATAGTAGATAGAAAAGCAGACGAAAAAACAGGAACCAAGACTCTGATAAACACTTTAGGGATTAAAAAAACAGCTATGATAAGTTTTCCTTTTATGATAATCCCCTTTGTCATAATTCCCCTATTAATAAGTCATGGAACACTCAAACCGTATTTATGGCCTCTCAGCTTTTCAGTTCTCTTCAGTATATTAATTTTTTATCTAATGTTTAGGAAAACAGAAAATAAAATGCTAGAAAATGTACATGCTTGGTCGATAATGTATCTTGAGTACATCTTTTTTTCGATGGGATTTGCTATCCTAACTATCTTTGGAGCAACATATAGTTAAAAAAAACACAATTTTTCATATAAGAATTTATTTATAAAAATTTTAGTAAAGTTTTCTTAATAGAAAAATAATTAAACAAAAAATTGATTAAGAATAAAATAACTGAGG
>JAZKSQ010000103.1:0-5904 GCA_036625995.1 Thermoplasmatota archaeon
AATGACATCTATATTTAAGATTAGATCTACAGTTGTCGGAGCGATACATAGTTTTTTTAGAAAAAAAGGTTTCTACGAGCTTGATGCCCCTATATTACAGCCTAGCCAATGTGAAGGAGGAGCAACTTTATTTGAAGTTAAATATTATGACAAAAAAACTTATCTATCCCAATCATGGCAGCTGTATGCTGAAGCAGCTGTTTTTTCTTTAGAAAAAGTCTATAATATGGGGCCGACTTTTCGTGCGGAAAAATCTAAGACTTCCAGGCATCTTTCTGAATTTTGGATGGCTGAAATGGAAGCTGCATGGATGGATTTAGATGACATCATCAAAATAGCTAAGGATGAAATAAAATATATAATCAAAAAAGTGTTGGAAAATAACCGTGAAGATCTAGAATATCTAGGTCAAGATGCAGAAAAACTTGAGAAAGTCATAGAGAAAAAATTTCCTACAATCACTTATTCAAAAGCAATTAAAATACTTAACGAAAAAGAAAATTTAGATGTAGAATGGGGTAAAGATTTACGAACAATCGAAGAAAACAGGCTTATGAAACATTTCGATACCCCTGTGGCTGTCACTAATTATCCCTTAGAAATAATGGCTTTTTATAAGCCACCTGATCCTAAAAATCCAGATACGGCTTTATGTTTCGATATGATATCACCTGAAGAATACGGTGAAATTATCGGTGGATCACAGAGAAGCGAGAATATAGAATATATGAAAAAAAGATTACATGAAGAAGGCGAGGATATAGAAAAATACGAATGGTATTTTGATCTACGCAGATATGGATCAGTACCTCATTCAGGATATGGTGTAGGTGTAGAAAGACTTATAGCTTGGATTTGCGGTCTAGATAACATTAAAGATACTATCCCCTTTCCTAGAACGGTTACTAGATACAAACCCTAAATATTTTATATAAGAGCCATGTATAAAATCTGGAGGAAAGTATGGAAAATATGAAAAAAAACATTCATGTAGAAGTATCAGGTAAAGTTCAGGGAGTCTGGTTTAGAGCTAACACCAAAGAAAAAGCTGAACAGTTGAATATTAACGGATGGGTAAAGAATACTGCTGATGGAAAAGTAGAAGCAGTATTTGAAGGTGAAGAAGAAAACATTAAGGAAATGTTGGATTGGTGCCATCAAGGTCCTCCTTTAGCTAAGGTACAAACGGTTGATGTAGAAGAGAAAAACTCTTTAGAAGGTTTAGAAGGTTTTTCTATTAAATATTAAAAAAAAATTATTTTTTTAATTTTGTTTTTTTAACTTGAATATTTGCAATATTTATTTTATTAGACGTGAAAAAAAACCTTTTTTTTCTTTTCCTTGTTTTTTTTCATGTTCCAGTCGTTTTTTTTCTTTGGCTATTCCACCTTTTAAAACCCTGATTTTTGAGTCAAGGGCTTTTATTTTTTGATCGATCTTTTTTCTTTTTAGGTTAAATTTTGCTTTTGTGATTTCGTCATTTTTTCTTTTTTGTTTAAGTTCTTCTAATTTTTGTTCTTGTTTTTCTATCTTCCGTTCTTTTCGTCTTATTCTTCTCTTGAATTTATCTATTACACCCATAGGTCTTTTTTCTCCTAAAAAAATTGTTTTTTTATTGTAAGGTTTTTTTACTTATTTTTTTAATTAAAGTTTTTGAGTTGTTTAAACTATTTTTGTTTTTTTTCCTTTAATCTTTTACTATTTAATATTAGTTTCTTTTTTTTTAATTTTTTTTCATATAGTGTTTATCTATTATTTTTCTCTTTTCATTAAAGTTTTTCCCTTATATGTAATTTTGAATACCCTATGATAGGGGATTGTTGATTCCTCTGTTTTTATAAATGATCTTCCTATTTTTTTTATTGTATCTCCGGTAATTATTTTTGTGTCATTTGGCGCTCCTCGGTGTAGGTAATATAGTTTAACTTTTTCTAGTTCGTATTTATTTCTCCATTTTATTTCGTTTAGTTTATTACGGATGGTATTTATGCTCTGGCTCATAAGTATTTTTTATCCAATCAAATTTTTAGTGTTTTTTTTATCATTAGTTTATAGTTTTATAGTTTTATTTTTGTTAACTTTTAACTTTTTTGTATGTTTAGTTTTCAACATACTTTGTTTTTTTTTTTAAGTATTTTTTTTCTTTAAATATATTTTTTTGACCTTTTGGGGTTTATGTTACAAAAAATATTTTTTGTATTATTATTTGTTTTTTTATATTGGTTGAGTAATGTAATAAAGAAAAATCTTAAATATTAGATTATATCTATTATTTTATGAAAGGAATGAGGGAATAAAAAAATAGGGTATTTTTAAAAAGATATTTTTAGTGTTAATAACCTCCGCATCATTAAAAAAAACTTTTTTCCCTCATCTCCTTAGTTTTTTTATAACATTTTTTTTGAGTGTTTTAAACTCAGGTTTAGATGATATTTTCCATCACCTTCCACTATACTTTCATGCCCAGGATAAAGATTTTTGACATCTAGGCTATGCAACTTTTCTATTGATTTTTTTAAAAGATCTCTGTTTCCACCAGGTAAATCCGTTCTTCCAAAAGAGCCGTTGGCAAAAACTGTATCTCCTGTAAAAAGTGTTTTTTCTTTTTCGTTATATAAACTAATACTTCCAGCCGTATGACCCGGTGTATATATGACTATACATATTTGATCGCCGATTTTTATAGTGTCTTGATCTTCTAGTTTTTTTGAAACCTGGATCTTAGGCATTTTTCCTCCAAGTAGTTTTGCAAAAATGCTTTTTCCTTCCTTCAGTTTCTCAGCTGCTTTTTTATGGGCTATTATATCTACCTTCTTTTTTGATATTTTTGTAAAATTTTCTACTCCACCGCAATGATCATAATGTTCATGAGTCAATATTATCTGATCAATATCCTCCGGATCAATAATTTTTTTAACTTTTTTATTTATCTTCTCTGGGTTTAATCCGGTTCCAGTATCAATTATAGTGTTTTTTTCACCTTTCACAACATATATGTTAGAATCAAAATTTTGTCCCTGTATAAAATGTATATCCATATCTTTTTGAGAAAATATAATTTGATTTGATAAAACTTGCCCCTATTTTATTTATATAAAAAAATCGCTAGATTTTTTTCAATCTAATAATATTCCTTTTAATAAATAGATAATTATCTAAAAACTAGTTTTCTTGTTTAATTTTGACTACAATCTGGCGATATGTTCTCGGACATGCTTTTATATTAGTTATATTTAAATATTATACCCTACATTCTGCCTTTGTCCTTATAGACAAAAATAAGGGGTTGATCTACTAAATGGCCAGATTTCCAGAAGCAGAGAAACGTCTACTAGAAAAGAAGATATGTATGAAATGTGGAGCTACAAATGCACTGCGCGCTAAAAGATGTAGAAGATGCAGAAGTAAAGAGTTAAGAGTTAAAGCAAAGGAAGGAAGAGGCGTCTAAAAACAAAGAAAAATTTTAACTTAACGGAAATTTAAAGTTATTTTGTTTGTTTAAACCGTCATCTTTAATAATTATTTTTTATTTCCTGATTTATTAAAAGGGCGTTTTAAATCATGCCGGAAACGAAATTCAAAAAAGACGAAGATTTTAACGAATGGTACAATGAAATAGTTGAACTCTCAGATCTATGCGATAAAAGATACCCTATAAAAGGTATGAATGTCTGGAGACCTTACGGCTGGAAAATAATGAGCAACATTGACTACATGATACGTAAAGAAATGAAGGAGACCAACCATGACGAAGTTAATTTTCCACTTCTAATATCAGAATCTTCTTTTGATAAAGAATCAGAACATATAGAAGGATTTGAATCAGAGGTATATTGGGTTACACATGCAGGTACAAATGAACTGGAAGAAAGATATCTGTTACGACCTACTTCAGAGACTGCTATGTATCCTCTTTTTCAACTTTGGATAAGATCACATGCAGATCTTCCATTGAAAACCTATCAGATTGTCAATACTTTCCGTTACGAAACAAAGCAGACACGTGCATTTATCAGAGTACGGGAGATACATTTTTTTGAAGCGCATACCTGCCATGTAAACTTTGAAGAAGCTGAAAAGCAGATATCTGAAGACAAAAAAATTGCGACGAAATTATTTGAAGAACTATCTCTTCCATTTATCTTCAGTAAAAGACCTGAATGGGATAAATTCGCTGGGGCTGACTATACAATCAGTATGGATGTCTATATGCCCTCAGGTAGAACATTGCAACTAGGTTCTATACATCAATACAAAGACAACTTTGCTAGGCCTTATGATATAAAATATGAAAACGAAGAAGGAGAACATCAACACTGCCATCAGACTACCTACGGTATGAGTGAAAGGATAATAGGTGCCCTGGTAGGGGTACATGGTGATAATAGAGGATTGATTTTACCACCCAAGGTTACGCCTATACAAGTGATTATCGTACCTATAATTTTTAAAGAAACTGAAAAAGAAGTTATAGAGGAATGTGAAAAACTTCATAAAAAACTCGAAGGGAAAGGTTTAAGATCAAAAATTGATAAAAGAGATGTGTCTCCAGGTAGTAAATTTTATGACTGGGAACTTAAAGGAGTTCCTTTAAGAGTTGAAATTGGTCCAAGAGATATTAAAAACAAACAGGTTGTTTTGGTTAGAAGAGATACAAAAGACAAAAAATCTGAAGATAAAAAAAATATTGTAGAAAAAATATATGAAAGATTAGATAAAATATCTGAAGGACTTTATAGAAAAGCTAAGAAAGAACTTGAAGAAAACTATCATAGGGTAACCTCTATAGATGAAGCTTTAGAAAAAAAGGGTGGCATCATTGAGATTCCTTGGTGTCGTAATGAAAGCTGTGCCGACGAAATCGAAGAAGTACTTGATGGTAACGCCTTAGGGGAACCTATAGAAAAAAAAGATTGTGATGAAAAATGTCCTATCTGTGGAAAAAAAGCAGAGACATGGTTTAGATTTGCAAAAACTTATTAAAAAAAATAACCATGTTTTTTTTATTTGGTGAGGAAAAAGTATATGGATTTGGCTGAAAAAATAGAGGAATGGATAAGAGAGTTTATTTTTGCATTAAGTATAATGGTATGTATCGTAGGAGCTTTTTTTGTCTCTATGGGTGCAACATATTTCTGGTTGAATGACCTTGACTTAGGTGTTGTATCTTCAATTGTTGAGGATATCGGCGGTTGGAATTCTTATATTTTAGTGATAGGTGTTATTCTTTTGCTGACCGGGTTATATTATCTTTATATGTACATTAAAAACAGGCGTTTTATTCTTGAAGAACTTGAGACTAAAAAAAGATCAGAGTTTACTAAAAAACATGTAGATTTAGAAAATACTGTTAAACATATGCCGAAAAAATATCGTAAAATGATTGAGAAAAAAGAAAAAGAGCTGGGGATAAAATAAATTAACAAACTTTTTTTTACTTGTTTTTTTATTGATGTTTAGAAAATGTCTGAGTCTTTAGGTAATTTTTATGTTATAGTTGCTGAGCCAAAATTCGGTGGTAACGTTGGTGCTATAGCAAGGGTTATGGCTAATTTTGGTTTTAAAAATCTGATATTGTTCAATCCTTGTGATTTAGATGATGAATGTTATAGTCGTGCTAAACATGCCTTTTCTCTGATTGATGAGGCCAAAATTTTTGATTCTTTTGAAGATGCAATATCTGATATGGATTATTTAGTGGCTACTTCTTCTATTTCTTATTCTTCTGATAAAAAACATCTTAGAAATCCTATATATTTGGAGGACTTTTCTGAGCGTTTATTGGAAATCAAGGGTAAGATAGGTTTGGTTTTTGGACGTGAAGACTATGGTTTGTATAATCATGAAATTGCTAAATGTGACGTTATGGTTAGAATTCCGTCTAGCGAAGAGTATCCTACTCTG
>JAZKSQ010000104.1:0-5898 GCA_036625995.1 Thermoplasmatota archaeon
AAACTTGGTTTTAGTAGACAGAAAGCCTGGCGGATCATCAAAAGACTGGAAAAGACCAAAGAAATATGGGGATATACGACCATAGTCGATCAAGAAAAATCTGATTGGGAAACATTTCTCCTCTTAATAAAATCAAAATCACCCCACTCAGATTTTATTAAAAAAGTTCTAAATCAAGTAAAAAAATCCGAAGAAGCTGAGGTAGACATCATTGATGTCTTTTTCCTTCACGGCAGTTTTGATTGGTTTGTCATGTTTTCCGGTGAAAACATCAAAAAAGCACAGCGATTTATGGGATTTTTAGAAAAGAACTATGGAGATTATTTACTAAACATCAAGCTACATGAAAACATTTTTCCTCTAATGAAAGGCGGAAAGTTAAATCCTAATGTCGACGAAATAAACGAATTCTCGGTAAATACCTAAAAAAACGCGCAAAAAAATTTTTTATCCTTTTTCTTCCAATTTTTTAAAAAAAAAATTTAGATTTATAAAAAAATTGTATATATCGCCTATTTAACCAAAAAAAAATGAAAAATGAAAATATTTAAGATATTGATCATTTTAATTATTTCCATAATAATTTTTGCTTTAACCACTTTTTTTGTATCATAGATACTTGAAGACATAATATTTCTTTCTTTATTTATTGGAATACCAACTGGGTTAATAACCGCAATCTCAGCTTTCTTTTTGTTTTTTTATCTTCCAGAAGATATAAAACATGAAAAAAAAATTTTTTTTAGTCTAACCGTATAGGAGAAATAAATTCAGCCTCTCTCTTTAAAACAGTAATTATTTCCTCGTCTTTTTAATCCAACTATAAAAACTGGTTTTTATCTTTCTTTTAAAAATACTTATATTATTTAGTAATCATAAAAACAGCTATTTTTTGTCCCTCTGATATCCTATAAACCCTTAAAACATTTTGAACAATTTTTTAATTTTTCAGTGAATTCATTTAAATAGACAAATGTAGACTGGTTTGCTAAAACTATTGCATAAAAATTCAATACCAAAGAGGTTTTATTTTATCGAATCAGTATATCCTTGTATTATCCTAATCTTTTTATCGATTTCCTATGGGTTGTTTCGGATCTATTTAATTTTTCAGCGATTTGTTTATCGGTCATTCGGGCATCTTTTTGAAGTAAATAAAGTATTTTTTTATTGATATTATTTATTTTTACAGTCTTTTATAAATGATTTTATGTTATTTAACAATAGATTATTTGGTATCTATTTTTTTTTATACCATTTACAATCTTTTGGACAATTATGAAAAATATTCAATTTATCTATATCGCAAAAAGGTTTCTTTAAGATGTTTTGGTCGATCTTGTTCATATCAACAAATAAAGATTTTTTCCAGGAAAAATGTATACAATTAGATTTTACATTCATCTTTAAAGTATTCAATTACAAATGATAGTTTAGATAATTTTCCCAAGAAAAAACACAAAAAAATTTCTATAGATATTTTCTAAGAGCAATAGTTTGTTTTTAAAAAAAAAAATCTTTTTTTTTGTCCTTAAAAATTGGGTACAATAAGAAATACTTTCCTAATAGATAAAAAAGGAGGGTGTTATCTGGAAGTTTTAGGCTAATGTGAAAGTAAAAGGTCAGGTTGAGGATGTTTTTAGTGACGTTAAAAAGATTTAGTGGTTAAATAGTTAAGTGTTGGTTATTTTTTTAATTAATTTTTTTTCCATTTGGTTTAGAGTTCTTCTCTTTTTATGTATCTTATCTATTTCTTTTTTGATGTCTTCATATTTTTCTTTCATATTATCTGTCAATTCTCCTGTTTTTTTGTATATTTTTTTATTAGTTTTTGAAGGTATTTTTTTTTCTTTTTTTGAGTTGGGTGGATATTTCATTTTAATTTTCCCAGTAATTAGTTTTTTTTTGAGTTTTTCTTTATAAAATGTTTGTTTTACAAGTATTACCAAAAATTTGTTTTTTTAAAAAAAGTTATTTTATTGTTTTATTTTATTTATCTGTTGTAGGCATTGTTCAAGGATTTTTTCTATTTGTTTTCGTTTATTTTTTTTGTTGTTTAATGCTTTTTTTCTAATTTTTATTAGCTGTTTTTGTATTTTTTGTTCTTCTTCGTTTACTATTTCTGTTAATAGATTTTTGTATTGGTTGATTTTTTCTTCCATTTGTTTTTTGTGTTCTTTTATTTCTTTTAATGTTTCTTTGCCTTTTTTTGTTATTTGGTAGATATTTTTTGATCTTTTTCCAATTTTTTTAATCTCTGTTAGCTTTTCTTTTTCTAGCTGTTTTAGTAGGGGGTATATTGTGCCTTTACTTGGGCTCCATGTTTCTTCTGTTTTTTTTTCTATTTCTTTTAATATGGAGTATCCTGTCTTGGGTTTTTTTGAGAGGGTATGGAGGATATATACTGATAGTAAGGTTCTTTCTTTTCCTTTTTTGTTTTTGAAGCTGATTAAAGGCATATTAAATCTAATTATTTTTTGTTATTATATAAATGTTGCGGTTTCGAACTGTTCGGAGTCGTAATGATTAAATACTTTAGGAATATTATCAATGAATAATAAATTATATTAGTAATAATATACAAAAACATGATGGAATCGGTATGCTCAACAAGATAGGTAAGACTGTAGAAAAAAAACCCAAACTAATTATTATAACCATAATACTCATAACGATCGGTTTCTCAATTCTATTGCCATCAATCAACATGAATACATCAACAGAGGAATTCATGCCTGACAACAAAATATCAAAAGCACAGGAAAAAGTAACAGAATACTTCGGAGAAAAACAAAAAATATTGATGATCTACGCCGAAAAACAAAAAGCAAATGACATAATAAATCCACAAGCACTAAAACTAGAAAAAAAGATATTAGAAAAACTAGAGAAAACAGACAAAACGATAACCGGAACTATAGGTATACCCAACTTTATAGAAATAATCTGTCAAATAGAACACGGAAAAACACTAATTAACTCCTCACAAAAAGAAATACAACAATCAATAAACGACCTGATGACAGAAACCAACCAAACACAAATTAAAATATTAAATACAGATGATCCTAATGAAGCCATAGACTACAAACCAGATAGACTATTAGACAAAGGAAAGGAAAAAAACTGTATAGATATCAAAAACTACTATTTACAAAAAAAGAACGATAAGATATTTTTTACTATAGAAGTATATGACCTCCAAGATTATAAAGAAAAATTAACAAAACCATTTGAACAAATCAACGTGATGGAATGGTACATAAGATTTAAAAACCTAATAATCCCAAATGAAAAACTAAACATCAGCTATCAAATAGCAGCACATATAGAACCAAAACATCCCTTATGGCAAATAGGCCAAGGACCATTTCAAAACATCAAAACAATATTTCAAAATATACAAAAAAGAGAATTATTCGACACCTATAGACAAAACATTACTTTATGGATTACTCCACCAGGACAAAAATTTGGTTTTCCCGTCAATTTAAAATCAGGTAATCTAACCCTTGATGAAGAAAAAGATAAAATAATAATAGAAGTTGAAAAAAAAGAACTAGAACAATACGGTATAGCGCCTGAACAAAACGGTTTTGGTATACCAGCAAAGCTAGGTGAAACACAAGCAGGTTTCAGATACTATCAGACACCGATATTAAATAAAAAATGGCGGAGAATAAATCTAGATATAGATTTTATACAAAACTTTATTTCAAAAATCCAGAACAGACCTCTTCTAAATAAAATCACTACAAGGATAATGAAGAGATATTCGGATTTTACCTGGGAAAATTTTGATCAAATGTTTTCCATGCTTGAACAAAATAATTTTACTATAAATGAAATGTCTTTAAAGGACATAAATCAGTGGTGGAAAACAACAGATACAGCAGGTCAAAAACAGATTTCTAAAAAACATTTGTATATTAAACCTCAGTTTATGGATGATCTAAAAGATTCAGTGGTTACTTTTCTCCCAGAAGCCTACAAAGATAAAAAGGATGCTTCAAAGACATTAATGATGGTGACTATCGATGGTAATGTTTCTGAAAATCAACTTGAAGAAATAAGTGTTGATTTAAGAGAGAAAATAAATAGATTAGATGAAGAAGAAAATCTCATTTCTATGGAGGCTGCAGGTAACGGTCTTCTTACACATGAGATAAATGAGATAGCCGGTGAATCAAATTCAGTAATCATGCCTTTAATATTTATTGCAATATGTATTCTTTTGTTTATAACTTTCAAAAAGGCTTCTTATACCTTTTTACCTTTGATGGGGTTAGGTATTTCTATAATATGGCTTTTCGGGACCATGGTTTTACTTGGAATAAATTTTAACATGATGTATGTAGCCTTGGTCCCTCTTATGCTAGGTTTAGGTGTAGATTATTCTGTACATATGTTCCATAACTATAGAGCTGAATTAGAGAAAGGAAACACTGTTGCTGATGCTATTGTTAAATCTATAAAAGAGGTAGGTACAGCTCTTTTTTTAGCTACTGTAACTACGGTTATAGCCTTTCTTTCATTTTTGACAGGTAGTGTTCCCCCTGTACGTGAATTTGGTATATTATCTGCCCTTGGAATAATTTATACTTTTATAATTACCATAACACTGCAAGCATCTGTCAGATATCTACTTGATAAGGATAAAAAGATTGAGGTTAAAAAAAATCAGCATTCGTTTTCTCTTAGAAATATTATGGAGAAGGTTTCTAAAATCGTTATTAATCATTCTAAAACTGTTTTAATTATCGCTTCTATACTTACTGTAGTTATGCTTTTAGGTGCTGTTAATATTCAGACTTCTTTTGACTTTGAGGAGATGCTTCCGTCCGATAACCCAACGGTAAACGTTATGGAAAAAGTATCTAAGACTTTTCCTTCTTCTAGTCAAGAACAAGAATATATTCTCATCGAAGGTGATGTTGCTACAGTTGAGACTTTGAATGGTATAGATAGGACCTACGAAAACATGTATAACGATGGTTATATAGCCCAGAGACCAGAGGGAAAACCGAAAGTTGAATCTATTTTGACTATAGTTAGGTCGGCTGTGGAGAAAAATAATAGTTTGAGGGAAAGATTTTCTTTAAACCAAAGAGGTATCCCTGGTTCTGATAGGCAAGTTAAGGCTTTATTTGATTATTTATTTGAAAGTAGTTCTTTTAGAGATGAAGTTAAAAATGTTCTTCATCAGAAAGATGATTTTTATGATGCAGCTGTAGTTAGGATTTATACTTCTGATATTCCGAATAAGGCCAGTGTTGAGGAGAAAAGTAAAGGTCAGGTTCTTTTTGAACAACTTACAGATGATGTGGAGGGACTTGAAAATGTAGAGGTTCAGGTTACTGGTTCTAATACTATGATGTATGTTACTGCTAAGTCTCTTACTGATAGTCAGCTGACTTCTACTTTAATTTGTTTTGTTTTGGCTGCGTTGGTTTTGGTTGTGGTTTTTAGAAAACCTGTCTTAAGTGCTATAACTATGATTCCCGTAACAGTTTCTATTTGTTGGATTCTTGGCACTATGTATTTTATTGGTTATAGTGTAAATATTATGACGGTTATGATTACTTCTCTTACTGTGGGTTTAGGTGTTACTTATGCTATTCATGCCGTGGAAAGGTTTCGTTTGATTGCTAATAGAACTGGTGATGTAGTTGAGGCTGTAAATGAGACGGTTAGTCATACTGGTGGTGCTTTGTTGGCTGCTGCTGTTACTACTGTTGTTGGTTTCGGTATTTTAGTTATTGCTCCTTTGATGCCTCAGCAGCAGTTTGGCACTATTTCGGCGATTACCATTTTTTATTCTCTTGTGTCTACTTTGTTTTTACTTCCCCCTGTCCTCAAGTTTTGGGGTAGTTGGAGATTGAAGAAAAAGGGGTTTAT
>JAZKSQ010000105.1:0-5879 GCA_036625995.1 Thermoplasmatota archaeon
AAAAAGCATCGGTGAAAGTTTTTGATCCCAAAGCTATGGATAATTTTAAAGAACTTTTCCCTGATATAGAATATTGTTCAGATGCAGAAGAAGTTTTAGATTCAGATGCAGTGATAATTGCTACTAAATGGGAAGCTTTTAAAAAGTTGGATTATTCAGATAAAGTTGTTATCGATGGAAGACGTCTGAAAAATGCTAAAACAGCTAAAATTTATGAAGGAGTTTGTTGGTAGATTATGAAGGTTAAAAAAGCGGTTGTTCCTGCAGCTGGTATGGGTACTAGATTTCTTCCTGTAACTAAGTCTATGCCAAAAGAGATGCTGCCGTTGATTGATATACCTGCGATTCATTATGTAGTATCGGAAGCAGTAGAATCAGGTATAGATGACATTATTATTATCACCGGCCGTGGTAAAAGAGCTGTTGAAGATTATTTTGATGACTCACCTGAGTTAGAAATGCATCTTGAGAAACAAGGCAAAGATGATTTATTAGAGTTGGTTAGAGATATTTCTTCTTTGGTTAACGTTCATTATATCCGGCAGAAAGAACCCAGGGGTTTACCTGACGCTATTATCCAGGCTGAAAGGCATGTAGGAGATGAACCTTTTGCTGTTTTACTAGGTGATGACATTATAAAGGGTGATAAACCTTGTACAAAACAGTTGATGGATGTTTTTGAAGAAAAAGAGTGTTCGGTTTTAGCTGGTCAAGAAGTACCTCCGGAGGAGATTAGTAAATATGGTTCTATAAAGGGAGATAGGGAGGCTATAGATGAAGGTAATAATCTTTATCATGTAAAGGATATCGTGGAGAAACCAGAACCTGATGTTGCTCCGTCTAATATTGCCGCTATTGGCAGATATGTGTTTACACCTGAGTTTTTTGATTGCATTAAAAAAACTGAGCCTGGTTTACATGGTGAACTTCAGATTGCTGATAGTATCAAGATTTTGATGGAATCTCAGAGTGTTTATGCCTCTGAGTTTAGTGGTAAAAGGTATGACATTGGTGATAAATCGGGTTACGTAAAAGCTATTATAGATTTTGCTTTAGAAAAAAGTGAGATAAAAGAGGATATAAAAAATTATATTGAAGAGGTTAACAGATAAGATTTTATTTTTTGAAGAATTTTTTTATGTTTTCTACTATGTAGTCAAGTTGTTCTACTGTTAACTCTGGATACATGGGTAGAGAAAGTATTTCTTGAGATATTTTTTCGGTGACTGGGAGACTTCCTTTTTTGTAACCAAGTTTTTTATATGCTGGTTGAAGATGTAATGGTATCGGGTAGTGTATACCGCAGTGTATCCCTTGTTTTTTGAGATATTTTTTGAGTTGATTTCTTTTTTTTGTTCTGATTTCGTACATGTAGTATACATGTTTTGCTTGTTTTGCTTCTTCAGGAGTCATTATGCCTTCTGGAAGGTTTTCATCATAGAATTTAGCGTGTTGTCTTCTTAGTTTGGTCCATCTGGGTAGATGAGGTAGTTTGGTGTTTAGTATAGCTGCTTGTAGGGCGTCTAGTCGATAGTTGTATCCTTCTATTTGGTGTTCATATTTTTCTTTTCTTCCGTGGTCTACTAAGAGTTGGGCTTTTTTTGCTATTTTGTCGTCGTTGGTTACTATTGCTCCTCCGTCTCCGTAGCATCCTAGGTTTTTTGCGGGGTAGAAACTGAATGAGGCGATGTCGCCGTAGTATCCAGGTTGATGATGGTTCCATTCTGCGTAGTGTGCTTGTGCTGCATCTTCTATCAATATGAGGTTGTGTTGATCCGCTATTTTTTTTATTCTTTCCATGTTGGGCATTTGTCCGTATAGATGGACGACTACGATGGCTTTGGTTTGGGGTGTAATGTTTTTTTCTAGTTCATCTATATCTATCAGTCCGGTGTTTGGTTCAACATCTACAAATTTGATTTTTCCACCGTTTTGTGAGATGCATTCGGTGGTAGCGATGAATGTGTTGGAGACGGTGATTATTTCATCATTTTGTTGTAGTTCTGTTGATTCTAATGCAAGATGTAACGCTGTGGTTCCACTGGATGCCCCTATGGCGTGTTTGGTGTTGCAGAAATCAGCATAATTTTTTTCGAATTCTTCTAGATGTTTTCCTTTTATGAAAGCTGTTTCATCTATTACTTGTTGTATAGTTTGATCTATCTCGTTTTTTATTGAAAGATAGTTTGCTTTTAAATCTACGAGTGGTATATCCATAATTTTTTTCACCATTTTTTTTATAGAGATCGTATTTTTTTAGCGGGGTTACCGGCATATATCCCTGGTTTGTTGATGTTTTTGGTTACTACAGCTCCTGCGCCAATTACTACGTTGTCAGCTATTTTTACTGGTAGAATGGTGGCGTTGGTTCCTATAGATACGTTGTTTCCTATCTCTGTTGGTTTCCAGAGGTTTTTGTCTCCCATAGCTGGTTTTCCTTGGGAGAAAGTGTCGTTTATAAATTTGGCTCCATGGGAGATGAAACAGTTGTCTCCTATGGTTACTAGTTCGCAGATGAATGCATGTGATTGTATACGGCAGTTTTTTCCTATTTTTACGTTTTTTTGTATCTCCACAAAAGGTCCAATGAAAGAGTTGTCGTCTATTTCACATTCGTATAGGTTTACAGGCTTGATTATGGTGACATTTTTTCCGAATTTTACATCCCGTATATTTATTTCTTTAACATCCGGTTTCATCTTTTTTAGTCCTTCATGGTTATTTTTTGGTTGCTTTGTATATTTTTTCTATGATTTGAACTGTTTTTAAACCTTCAAGCATACTTGTACGGATTTGTCCTTGGTTGGTAAGTACATCGATGACGTTTTCATAGACTTTATCATGGTTAGACATGCTTCCTTTGTAGAAACCGTAATCGTTTGCTGGGCTAGTGGTGTCATCAAACTCGATTTTGTAATCATTTTTTAAAGATTGATACTCCAGAGTGTTTAGATATTGACCTCCGATTTTAAGAGTTCCGTTTTCTGCAAAAATAGTTATGGATCCTTCCATGTTATGATCATAGCTGCAGACTGTGTAGTTTATTGTTCCAAGTGCATCGTTTTTAAATTTTAATGATATAACTCCGGTGTCTTCAAATTCAATCAAGTTTTGATGACTGAAATTTTCTGTAAAAACGTTTACAGTTTCAACATCACCTATAAGCCAATATAGAAGATCTATGAAATGGCTAAACTGAGTGAACAATGTTCCACCGTCTATGTCTTTGGTTCCTTTCCAATCTGATTCTTTGTAATATTGAGGGTTACGGTTCCAGAAGCAATTAAGCTGAACGTTAAAGATTTTTCCGAGTCTGCCTTCATCAATTGCTTGTTTTACAGCTTGAACTGGTGGGTTGAAACGGTTTTGTTTTACAACAAATAATCTTTTGTTTTTTTGTTCCGCTGTGTTAATCATTTGTTCACAATCATAAACAGATGTAGCCATAGGTTTTTCACAAAGAACATGGTTTCCTGCTTTTAACGCTTTGATTGTATGTTCTGCATGCAGACCGTTAGGTGTACATATTGCCACTAAATTAAGATTTTTTTCATTTTTTAACAGATTATCAATATCATAATAAACATTGCAGCTGTGTTTTTTTCCGACAGAATCAGCGACATTTTTTTTAATGTCACATACAGCTTGAAGTTCTGCAAGATTTTCGATATGGCCGGCGTGGCGTTTACCTATCCTTCCGGTTCCTACTATTGCTACTTTTAGTTTATTCATTTATGTTTTTTCACCACAGCAAAACGGGTTATAATTTATTGGTTATTTAACTCATACGCCAAAAAAAAAAGTTTTTTTTATTTGAATCTATCATATACAAGTCCTCTTAGAAAACCAATGCCGTAGCCGGTATGTATCAAAAAATAAAAAAATGGGCTTAAAAAAATATATTTTATTTTTTTTGTAACAGTAACAGAGCTGATAAAAGATGAGAAAACATATAAAAGTAGGCAGCAGGGTAGAATCCACCATGGTATAAAGCCAAATATTGTCAACAAAGAAAGTGTTAAAACCCCGGAGATGAAACCTGTGCCAAGAAGATGAAAAATTTTTAATGTTTTCGGATGTTTTTTTACCATTTTAGCGCGGGCTATACCATATCTGTACATTTGTTTAAACAATGCAGGAATAGAGTTTCTTTTAAAATGATAAACTCGTGTATTCGGGTTGAATAAAAGTTTATATCCTGCTTTAAGTAGTCTTAAATCTAGTTCTGCGTCTTGACCACACCAGAAATCTGGATCGAAAGCCCCTACTTTTTCTACAGGTTTTTTTCTATAACATGAAAAAGAAACATGTTCAGAAAAACGTTCTTCATCAAATTCAGCGTTTTGAACAAAAACGTTTTTTCCACCCATAAAACTGGAAAATGCTACACCTGCGGTGGTTCCTACAAGGTTTTGTTTGCCAGGTGAAATATTTGCACATCCGACAGCTGCAATATTTTCCGGTGAATTACTTAATCTCAAAGCCAATACTTTCAGCAGGTTTTTTTCACATGTTACATGACCTGAGTAATTCATCAACAATTCACCGGTAGAGTTTTCGATACAGATGTTTCTACCAGTTGCTGTGTTTCCTGATGGGTTTTCTAAAAGTTTGATGTTTTTATGTTTCTTGGAATATTTTTCGAGGATTTCGTCTGTGTTGTCAGTTGAAGGACCTTTAGCGATTAGTATCTCAATTTTGTTTTTAGGGTAATCTAATGATAGCAAAGAGTCTAAACATTTTTCAATGGTTTTTTCTTCGTTGAGAACTGGTATGATAAATGAGACTTTGGGTGTATCTTCTGCCATAGTTTTTTTAAAAGATGGGGAAACATTATTTAACTATTGCTTTTCCGAAAAAATTTTTCAAGGAAACATTCTTACAGAGTGTTATAATTTAGAAATTAAAAAAGTTGGTTTTTTGAGGATAGAACATATGAAGATTCTTGTGGTTTATAACCATGATTCAACCTGGGTTCATGATGATGTTAAGATTCTGCAAAAACATTTTGATGTAGATTTATTTTATTACAAAAAAGATAAAAAAAAGAAAAATTTGAAAAAATTGGTTGAAAGTTGTGATGTCGTCTATATTTGGTTTGCATCTTATCATGGTTTGAAGGCAACATTTTTAGCTAAGAGATATGGGAAGAAAGTTGTGGTTGTTGCTAGTGGTTATAGTGTAGCTGATGTCCCTGAGTTTAATTATGGTTTGGCTTCAAAATTTTATACAAGGTGGATCCCAAGCTATATTTTAGGCCGTAGTGATTTGGTTTTGGCTGTATCTCAGTCAAACAAAAAAGAGATACAGGTTTTAAAACCAGATAAAGAAAACCTCGTGGTTGTTCCTCATGGTTTTGAAACCGAGAAGTATAAACCTGCTGAAAATTTGGATAAACAAAAAATGGTTATAACTGTGGGCGGTTTGGATAAAACTAGTTTTAAACGAAAAGGTGTTGACAATTTTTTATCTGTAGCCCAGTATTTTCCAGATGTGCCTTTTGTAGTTGTTGGTCGTATAAAAGATGATGTTAGAGATGAGATTAAGGATGTGTCTTCTAATGTTGAGTTTACGGGTTTTGTATCTGATGAAAAACTTTTAGAGTGGTATCAGAAAGCTAAGGTTTATGCTCAGTTTAGTTTCCATGAAGCATTTGGTTGTAGCGTTGCGGAGGCTATGCTTTGTGGTTGTATACCTGTGGTTTCTGATAAGGGGTCGCTTCCGGAGGTTATCGGTGATGTTGGTTTTTCTGTTTCTTTCTGGGATGAGGAAAAGGCTGTTGAATGTGTAAAAAAGGCTTTATCAGAAGATGGTGATATGAAGAGAGAGGTGAGAAGTTGGATTGTTGAACAGTTTTCTATGGAGAAACGCGAACAAAA
>JAZKSQ010000106.1:0-5847 GCA_036625995.1 Thermoplasmatota archaeon
CTATGCCTACGGTGAAACAAAACAAGGATATAAAAACTTGAAAGGCGTAGTGACGATAGGATCGCCTGTAGCTTTTGAATATAACCAAAAAGGATGGACATATCTGCTAAAAGCAATTCCACCGGGTCATCCAAGTATACGTTTCAACCCTAAGAAACTACTGGAAGATAAAGAAAAGATCATTAAACTTATGGAGAAACATGGGGCTAACCCAGAAAACCTTGAGGAAGATATTTTTAAAAGATACATAGAATATGGTTTTGACAATTATCTATCTTTAAAGGTTATAAAACAGTTTGCAATATTTTTTAGATACAAAGATTTCTGTAAATATCCAAGATGCCCCTGGATTACCGCAGTTGCCAGAAGAATACCGTTTATAAACAAAGCTGTAGTTCCTCTAAGCTATAAAAGACGTCTACATAGATTCAAAACTCCTTTGTTAGCTATCGCAGGGGGAAACGATCAACAAGCTCCCCCAAAAGAGGTAAAATATGTCATAGATCACGTCGGCAGTTATGATGTCACATACCGTGAGTTTTCTAAAGGAAACATGGGTATCCTTTTTGATTATGGGCATCTAGATTTTCATCTTGGCATACGAGCTAAGGAAGAAGTGTATCCAGTTATCTACCAATGGCTCGTCGAACACATATAAAAATTAAAATTGATTATCCAAATTCATTTCATAAAAATAAAAAAAGAAATATTTTTTTTATGCTGTTCTTTTAGTTTCAAGTTTTTTTTCAATTACATTAGCCAGTCGTTTTATACCTTCTTCTATCTGGTCGTTTGAAGCATATGAAAAATTCAGTCTCATAGAACGACCGCCGCCCTGATCGACATGAAAGGCTTTACCATGAACATAGGCTACTTTTTGTTTAATAGCATCAAGAAACATAGTTTCAGTATCAATACCTTCAGGAAGGGTAACCCAGGCGAACATACCTCCTTTAGGCTTGTTGCATGTATATCCTTCTGGGAAATATTTTTTTATAGATTCCATCATTTTATCTCTTTTAGGTTTATACATCTCTCGTAGTTTCATAATATGAAGATCAAGTGAACCATTTCTAATGAATTCATCAGCTATATATTGTGTAAACGTGTTAGTACATAGATCTAAAGCCTGTTTACAGATTATCATCTTTCTTTTAACTTCTTCAGGAACTATCGCCCAGGCAAGACGGAAACCAGGTGAAAGAGTTTTCGAAAAAGTACTCATATAAATTACACGGTCTTCATCATCATAGGATTTAACAGGTCTAGTTTGATCTACATCATATCGAAGGTTACTATATGGATCATCTTCAACTATTACAAGGTCATATTCATTTGCGATATCAACAACTTTTTTACGACGTGACTCTGGGAGTATTGTACCTGCTGGGTTTTGAAAAGTTGGAACAAGATAAATGAATTTAGGGTCAATATCTTGATCATGCAGATCTTTAATTTTTTCTTCGAGTTTATCAACCCTCATACCTTCATGATCCAACGGTATACCTTCAAGATTTGATTCATAACTGCGGAAAGCATTAATCCCTCCTAGATAAGAAGGAAGACCGACTAATGCTGTATCCCCGGGATTTAGAAATGTTTTTCCTACTATGTCTAAAGCTTGTTGTGAACCGCTGGTTATAATTATATCCTCTGGTTCTGCCTCTATATCTATTTTTTTTGCTCGTTCAGCTATAGATTCTCTAAATGATTCTACGCCTTGGGTTGTTCCATATTGAAGGGCTGTTTTACCTTTTTTTTCTAATATTTTATGTACTATCATCTGAATTTCTTCAATTGGAAAAGAACGAGGGTTAGGAAGTCCTCCTGCAAAAGAAATCACTTCAGGATCTTGAGCTACTTTTAAAAGCTCTCTGATCTCTGACTTCCTCATTTTTCCAGCCCTATCAGAATAAAGTCGTCCAATGTTAGACATATCAAAAATCCCATTTACGGCTATATTTGAATTATTTATATGTATTTCGGAAAAAAATTGAAATAGATGTAAATCATTTAAATTTTCTTTAATTATTCATTTTTCTTCGTCTAAAAAAAGCGTAGATATATGTTCTTTAAAAGCAGGCATATTTTCAACTGTGTTACGAGGAATGTTAAACTTATGGATTATATCTATAGCTAGTTGATCATCTAAATCTAAAACTTCCTCATCACCTAGATTATTAGAGTTTAACTTATTTTGCGGGGTCAAATTTTTTTTATCCATAATTTAATACCATTAAGGATAACAGTTGAAAAGACTTTATAAACTTTATTATATTTTTTCCTAAAAGAAGACAAAATAATATTAAAAGATATTTAAAAATATATCTTAAAATATATCTTTTATTTTTTTTAAATTTTAAAATCTTATTAAAACAAAAATTTTTTTTATAGAAAACCTGATGTTTGTGCTATTAAAACCAATATCAATGCCACACAGATAAAAACCACATTCATCATATCTTCATTTGTATTTTCTTTCATTTTCATACATCCCCTCTCCTCCAGATTCTTTTATTTTGAGGAATATTATAATCAAGTTAAGGGTTTAAGTACATTTTTTGTATCCGAATATGTAAACACATATGTAGGATTACAAATGTCTATAAATAATTGTATACACAATTAACCTAAAAAAAAAAGATGGATTTGTACTCTTATAGGTTTTTCCAAACTTGTTTTTATAGAATGCAAATCCTTCTTTCTACAGTACTTCGGAATGTAGCATTTTCGAGCTGTTTTACTATTCCTGAAAAGACATCCATAAGGAGATAGATTGTGTGGCTTTACGATAAAACTGCTATATCTAAATCGTATTTTGTCCACCTTCCGAAGTACTGTTCTAAGAGATTATTTAAAATAGGATAACAAAAAAACCCTTGCTATAAAAAAAATGTATGAAAAGATTGATTTGCACTAAAAAAATTTTATTAATTTTTATTTTTTTTAATAAAGAAAACGTTTTTTATTTGGCTGATAGTTAAAAGTATTTGAAAGAATAAACTGTTTTATCGTATATTTGGTGCCTTTTAATATTCCTCTGTTTTTCAAATAATTAACTACAAATCTCTGACCACTTTGAAAAATACGTCTTTTAGGATAAGTAACTTTAAAACCATACTGCAATAACTCTCTCATTTCTTCAGGTGTAACATTTGGATGGTTCCATACCAGATGTTTAGCGTTATAATGACGCCAGTTTTTGTCGAATATACCATATTTTTCATCTATCTCATCCCAAAGAGGAGTTTTAGGTAAAGGAGTAAGCACACAAATTTGTGTGATATCCATATCTAGTTTCCCTACTCTCTTCAAATCTTTTCTTATAGAGTTTTTTGTCTCCTCCGGGAAACCTATCATGTAAAAACCAACAGTCATTAAATTATATTCTTTAGTATGCCTTATTAAGGATAAAATATCATTTATCTTTTCCTTTTTAGAGATGTCATCCAAAGTACTCTGATTTAGGTTTTCAATACCAGTAAGTACGCCTATCAAACCTTTCTTGGTCCATTCATCAATTTTTTTTTCTAAATAATCAGCTCTAACCATAGTAAACCAGTAGAAATTGTATTTATCTAATAGTTCTACCACTTTATCGGCGTGCTTCCTGAAGGTTCCGAAGTTTTCCTCAAGTAACATAACCTGGGTTATACCTATCTTACGGTAATATTTCAACACCTTTTCTATGTTTTTAAGAGATATTCTGGATGGTTTTGGGCAAAAAGAAGGTGTCTGGCAGAATTTACATTTGTAAGGACATCCTCGGCTGGTGAAAAGATAACCAAAAGAATTAACTTTTATTCCATGGGGGGTAGAAACATATCCTGGTAGAGGTGGATGAATTATTTCTTTGTTTTTTAGCCGCCATCCCAGATAATCAGCGATTTTTCTTTCAGAATAACCATAAAATATTTTATCGAAATTTTTTTCTATCTGTCCTGTCAATGCCCCGTAGTTTCCTGCCCATAGTTCTGATACTCCTTGTTGTCTTGCATATTCTGCCATCTCCAGTATCTCATGTATCTCGTTAAGATAGAAGGAAAAACCGACTATATCCCAGTTTTTTTCATCAAGTTTTTTAGTGTATTCTTTCCAAGATGGAAACTCTAAAATTTCTATCCTTGGCAGGTTTTGTTTAATGAATCTTAGACCAAAAGCATTTACTCTAGGAAGACTATATCTAAAAAACGTATTTTCGGGTGTATTGGCTTTCCAATAGTCGTAAATATCGTTTTTATGTCGTTTGTACACAGTTGTTAATAATATATTTTTATCTGAGACCAATCAGAACCACATCTTAAATAGCTGAATTTCGATTTTATAGTTTAATAAATTATATATTGGCTAAAGTGATAAAAATGTTTCCTGTTGAACAAAAAAAAGATAATTGGAAAATATTTGGGTATAAATTGGAAAAAAACAATTTAAGGCCATTATTTGTTTGTAAGTAAAAAGGAGGTTTTGATTAAATTAATCTGAGGCCAATCAGCTATCTTTTAATTATAAACCTCCTTTAATCCTTTAAAGAATCTTGTTTTTAGACCACTACAATTATCTATTCGTCTTTTACGTTTAAAACAATTTTTTTTTAAAAAAAAATACTATCCCTCTATGTAAAAAACAAAAAATCATAAATATCCGGCTTTTAATAGAAGAAAAAAAGTTTTTGGGATGTATCAAAAAAAAATTATGAAATTTTTAGATGAAAAATTTAGGAAATATCCAGCAAAATACATTCTACAATGTATCCTTGCATCAATTACTGTTCTAGTTATACTTGTTTTTTTAGATGTTGTCAATGAAACAGCAATAATTGGGGCATTAGGTGCAACGACTTTTATCGTATTTACCACTCCAAAAAGATATTCTTCAGACTCGAAAAGACTGATAGGAGGATACTCTGTCGGCCTAATTGTAGGATATATATTCTATCTAATTTCAAAAAACTACATACTAATCGATAATAAAATAATGTTGATAACCTCAGCTGCATTAGCAGTAGGATTTGCTAGTTTTCTGATGTCACTTACCAATACAGAACATGCACCAGCAGCAGGAATATCATTAGGTCTAGTACTAAACCAATGGGACCATACCACCATAATCTTTATCCTAGGAGCAGTAGCATGGCTTTGGATAGTTAAAAAAACACTTAACCCCTGGCTCATGAATCTAATATCACCAAAATAAAGAAACCAATTTTTTTTATTTAAGGAAAGTCTCTCTTTTATATGCGGTTGGAATAAAAAGAATCAAAGCAGTAAAAATCTCCAGTCGACCTAGCCACATACAACATACTAGCCAAATCTTGCCTATAGGAGGAATGGCGGCATAACTATAACTAGGCCCCAACATTCCTAAAGCCGGCCCTATATTACCTAGACAAGATGCCGCGGCGGAAATACCGGTAATCATATCTAACCCTAAAAAAAGCATAAAGCCACTTGATATTATAAAAATTAAAATATAGGCGAAGAAAAACATACTAATCGTGTGAAGAGTTTTTTCAGAAACTACACGTCCACCAATACGAACAGGATCAACGACGTTAGGATGTAAAAGTTGCCTGAGTTTTTTTCTCAACATCTTTAACATCAACAAAACACGAATCTGTTTAACTGAACCGCTTGTGGAACCGGCACAACCACCGATGAACATTAAAAGTAAAATTACAAAACGAGCAAAACTAGACCAGCTGCCATAATCTACACTAGTATAACCCGTAGTTGTAAGAATAGAAACCACCTGAAAAGCGGACACACGAACACTTTCTAAAAAACCATCTATATATCCATTGAAAAATAAATCCAGAAAAACCAATAATACGACAAAACCAATTATAAT
>JAZKSQ010000107.1:0-5810 GCA_036625995.1 Thermoplasmatota archaeon
CGAGAAACTGGGATTCATACGAAAAAATAGTTCAAACATTAAAAAATCTTGAAAATGATGAAACAATGATTGTACAATCAGGTAAACCTGTAGCTGTATTTAAAACATGGGAGAATTCACCGCGTGTATTAATGGCTAACTCAAACTTAGTTCCACATTGGAGCAACTGGGATAAATTCAATGAATTGGATAAAAAAGGACTTATAATGTATGGCCAAATGACCGCAGGTAGCTGGTGTTATATCGGAACACAAGGAATAATCCAAGGGACATACGAAACCTTTTCTGCCCTAGCAAAAAAACATTTTAAATCGGACTTGAAAGGAAAGACTATATTAACCGGAGGTATGGGCGGTATGAGCGGAGCCCAACCCCTTGCCATAAAAATGGCTGGTGGAGTATGCCTTGATGTAGAATGCGATGAAAAACGTATTGATAGAAGAATAAAAGCCGGATTTTGTGATAAAAAAACAGACGATATACAAAAAGCCCTAAATATTGCAGAAAAAGCAAAAAAAGAAAAAACACCTTTATCGATAGCAATAATAGGTAATTGCGCTGATACACACCCCCAACTCTTAAAGGATGGATTTAAACCAGATATTGTTACAGATCAAACATCAGCCCATGATGAACTAAACGGATATATCCCGGCAGGTTATTATGGAGAAAATCTAGATCAAGCTTTTGAACTACGGGAAAAAAATCCAAAAGAATATATAAAAAAATCTATGGAAAGCATGAAAAAACATTGCCAGGCAATGATCGGTTTTAAAAAAAATGGATCGATAGTTTTTGATTATGGAAATAACCTTAGAGGACAAGCGTTAAAAGCAGGTTTAAAAAATGCATTTGATTACCCTGGTTTCGTTCCGGCATACATCCGTCCTATGTTATCAGTCGGACGTGGACCTTTTAGATGGTTGGCTCTTTCAGGTAATCCCGAAGATATAAAAAAAACGGATAAGGTAGTAACGAGCTTATTTCCGGATGATAAAGTTTTAGCTAAGTGGATAAATTTAGCTGAAAGATATCTGCCATGGGAAGGACTTCCTGCACGTGTCTGTTGGCTGGGATACAATGAAAGGGAAAAATTTGCATTAAAAATAAATAAAATGGTAAAGAAAAATGAAATCGGTCCTATAGCAATAACACGTGATCATTTAGATAGCGGCAGTGTAGCATCACCCTACCGGGAAACAGAAGGAATGAAAGACGGTAGTGATGTTATAGCTGACTGGCCTTTATTGAACGCTTTATTAAACTGTGCAGCAGGCGCAGATAACGTTCAAATACATAATGGAGGAGGTGTCGGAATAGGTCTTAGCATACACGCAGGAATGGTAGTAGTATGTGATGGAACTAAGCAAACCGATGAACGAATCAAACGTGTATTTAAAACCGATCCAGGAAGTGGTGTAATAAGGCATGCAGATGCCGGATACAAAGAAGCAATAGATTTAATCAAAAAATCAGATCTAAAAGCACCTATGATAAAATAAAAAAAAGTTAAATCTAAAAATCCCCTTATTTTTTTATTCTAGTTTTCCTATCTCTTTTTCTACTTGCTCGAGTATTTCACAGGATTTTACAAGTTCTTTCATTTCTGTATGATCAGGATAAAGCGGCCGGTCTTCATCAAGATATTCAACATGTTTACGAATTGTTTCTTTTGCTTTTTTTACTCCATCACCAGATTTATAATCTCTAAAATCAAGTGCTTGAGCAGCTGCCATAAATTCAATTCCAACAATGCCATAGGCGTTATCCAAAATCTGCATGTTTTTTATTGAGGTATTCATCCCCATACTTACGAAATCTTCTTGATCTGCAGCAGCCGGTATACTTTGTATAGAAGCAGGATTTGAAAGAATACGTTGTTCTACGATGAGACTATCTGCTGTATATTGACTAAGCATAAGACCTGACATCATGCCAGCACCTTTCGTAAGAAAAGCAGGTAACCCTACACTTAAAGCAGGGTTATTTAAACGGTTCATACGTCTTTCGGACATTACACATACCATAGTTATCGCTGCTCCAGCCATATCCATAGGTAGACTAACTGGTGTCCCCTGGAAATTTGCTCCTGACAACTGTAGGTCTTCATCAGGGAAAAAAACAGGGTTATCACCTACTCCGTTAAGCTCTATTTCTACTTGTGATCGACCATACTCTAGTGCGTCATATGCCGAACCAATAACTTGAGGTGTTGACCTCATTGAGTAGGAATCTTGTACTTTACATTCAATTTTTCCTTGTTCTAAATCTCCGTTTTTTACAAGTTTTCTAATATTGTTAGCTGAACGAATCGCTCCTTTGAATCCTCTTGCCTTGTGAAGTTTAGGAAGATAGGGCTTCATATTTGCTTTGAGTGCTTCAAGAGACATTGCCGTTGCGATTTCAGCTTGTTTTAAAAATTTGAATGCATCATATAGAAATATTGCACTCATAGCAGTGAGTAGGTTTGATCCATTTATTATTGATAGACCATCCCTTTCTTTTAGGCCAGGTGTCTCTATTCCTGATTTTTTCATTGCTTCTTTTCCAGCAAGTAGTTCTCCATTGTAGTAGGCTTTTCCTTCACCTAGCATTAGTAAGGCTATTTGTGCCATTGGTGCTAGATCGCCGCATGCACCAACTGATCCTTTTTGACATACATAAGGTGTTACGCCTTTATTTAGCATTTCTATTAATGTTTCAGTTATTTCTAATCTACATCCTGATTGTCCATGTGCATGTACATTAATTCTTCCGGCCATGGCCGCTCTAACATATTCGATAGGAGCTGGTTCACCGATTCCGGCAGCATGATTGTATATCAGATATTTTTGAAATTTTTTTACCTGTTCCTCATCTAAGACTACTTCTGAAAACTCACCTATGCCGGTATTTACTCCGTACATTGTTTCTTTTTTCTCAATTTTTTCTTGAAGGACTGCTCTGCATTTTTTTATTCTTTTTATTGCATCTGGATGGAGTTTTACTTTCTCGTTATCCCTAGCAATTCTTACTAGCTTTTCTATAGTTAGGTTATTTCCATTTAGAGTTATAGTCATATTTTCATCATCTCATAAATCAAATTTTTTTTCTATTGAACCCTTAAATATTTTTTTCCGTAAAGTAAAAGAGTGATATTAAGTTTTTTCAATAAAAAATATCTATTTTTCATCTTTTTTTTAATATAAATCCTAAAGTATTTGTAGAAGTTTTCTTTTTTTTGTGTTTAAGTGTTGAAAAGCTATGAATGAGGTTTTTGATATCGCTGAATGGTTTAATACTTTATTTGAAAAGGCAGGATATAATGTACCACCTATTCTTGGTGAGCTTTTACTTGCTTTAATTATTTTTATTATATCTATATTAGTTGGTTGGATTGTTTATACTATTTTTGAAAAATTTTTGATTAGATGGGTTAAAAAAACTCGTACCCGGCTTGACGACCAGATAATAAAAAACATTAGAGCTCCAATTTATTTTTTTGTGATTGTTGTAGGTGGATACTATGCCGTTTCATCTATTTCAGCCTTGGATAAATATTCCAAGATTATCTCAGGTTTTTTTAGTGTAATTGAAATAGCTTTAGTTACATTTATTTTGATTCGTATAGTAACTATATTTGTTTCTTGGTATGGTGAAAAAAGAAAAAAACGTGGTGAAGAGGTAAGCGACCATCTTTTATTTATTTTCAAAAAATTAATTCAGTTGGCAATAATAATTATAGCTATTCTATCTGTTTTAGCAGCATTTGATGTAGATATTACTGGCGCAATAGTTGGACTAGGTGTTGGTGGCGTAGCTATTGCTTTTGCTCTTCAAAATGTTTTAAGTGATCTTTTCAGTGCTTTTACGATTTATTTTGATAAACCATTTGAAATCGGTGATTTTATAATCATTGGTGACGACATGGGAACAGTTCAAAAAATTGGTATTAAATCTACAAGACTTCAAACTTTACAAGGTGAAGAACTAGTTGTTTCGAACAATGAACTGACCAGTACAAGAATACAGAATTTTAAAAAAATGCAGAAAAGACGTATTTCTTTTGATTTCGGCGTCGTTTATAGTACCCCGCTGGAAAAACTCAAAAAAATTCCTGATATCGTCAAAAAAATTATAACGGATACCGAAATGGCTGAAGTTGATCGTGTTCATTTCAAAGAATTCGCTGATTTCAGTCTTAATTTCGAAGTAGTGTATTATGTAAAGAACTCAGACTATGCAAAGTTTATGGATGTCCAACAGAAAATCAACCTAGGGCTCAAAGAAGCTTTTGAAAAAGAAGATATACAAATGGCTTTCCCAACTACAACAGTACATCTAAAAAAACAAACATAAAGACGCTTTTTTGACCCCTATACCCTATTTTTTTAAAATGGTAGAATAAAAAAAACAGACATTCCTAACACAATCAATATAGCTACTGCAATTATGAAGGCTATTAAAATACTCATAAACCAACATATTATTGCTTTAATCCATCCTACATCATAGAAACTTTTAATAAAAAACCAGTAGCTGATTAGACCAAGTAGATTTCCGATGTATGGAATAAAAGACAATATAAAAGAAGATGTTCCTCCTGCAAGCATTACTTCTATTGCCTTTCCAAATCCTCTTTTTTTAAAACTTAATACACCTGTCGCGAGATGTAAAAGAAATGTTCCAACAATAAAACTTATTAAAAGATAGACGAATTGCCTAGTTAGAATCTCTCCGAAATCAAGATAATTAAAATCCATTATTTAGAATATAATCTAAAATAGATTTTTTAAGTTTTCCAAAAAAAAAATTGTTTTTTTAAAAAACTAAGAATAAATTATTATAAATAAATATTTTGTAACTTCTTTTAAGTGTTTTATAAGAAAAAATAGTAAGATATTTAAACTAGAGGAACGATGAAGCAAAAAGGATTTTAGAACCGGGGGAAAAAGATGAGCGTTCAAGAAATAATTGATCTTTTATCAACAAAAGTTCCTATGACTGATATCACTATTGGAAATATAATAGCTGCCCTAGTTGTGTTAATTATTGGGTATATTTTAGTTGCATTAATAGTTCGATATATTCGACATGCAATGAAAAAAGCAAATTTGGCAAACTTATTAATTGAATTTGTGAGTAGAGTCGCAAAAATATTGCTATTAATAGTTGTTTTACTGATTGCAGTTAGTGCTGTCGGAATTAATGTTGGTGCTGGTTTAGTGAGCATCGCTGTTGTTTTTGGGTTCGTTATTGGACTTGCCTTCCAAGATATGCTTTCCAATCTTGCCGCTGGTTTTATGATTGCATTGACCAAGCCTTTCAAAGTCGGTGATTACGTTGATGCAGCGGGGATGTCCGGAATTATTCAAAATGTTGGTATAAGTAATACAACCTTACTTACCGTTGATAATAAAAAAGTGATTATTCCTAACTCAAAAGTTTGGGGTGATGCTATAACTAATTATACTGCAATGGATACTCGCAGGATCGATATAACTGTCGGTGTTGGATATGACGACGATATCGGAAAAGCAATGAAGATTGCCTCAGAGCTTGTAAATAATCATGATAAAGTGTTAAGTGATCCTGCACCCATGGTAGCTACAAATGGACTTGGGGATTCTAGTGTAAATCTAATTGTCCGGCCTTGGGTAAAAACTAGTGATTATTGGCCGGTTAGAAGGGAATTATTGAAAGAGATTAAAGAAGCATACGACGAAGCTGAAATAAACATCCCTTATCCACAAACAGATGTGCATTTATTCAAAGAAGAATAAAAAAACAATCTTTTTATAACTATTTATTTTTTTTAAATAAGGTATAGA
>JAZKSQ010000108.1:0-5626 GCA_036625995.1 Thermoplasmatota archaeon
CCCTATGAGGAGGCTCCTCATCTGCCTCTACCATACATGTTGAATCTTCAGATGCCAGATATCTAAAACGACGGTTTTTCTTAGCCTCCATCAAAGCAGCTTTATCTACATCACCTAGCTCACTCTGCGTAGGTCTTAAAAAACGTTCAAAAGAATAATCTTTTTCATCAGAAATAACAGATCTACAGCTACAAAACAACTTTTTGGTATCAAGCTGCTGATGTATTTCTAAACCCGCTTTAAAACCAATTTCTTCATAATCCATAAATCATAACTCAAATCCCAAAAAACAAATAACATACATTCTCTAATTTTCTATATTTCATTTATCTTGATGAAAGATTGAAAATATAACTATTTATTTAAGAGTTACCAAATGTTTTTCATTCGTGCAGATATCATCTAAACTGTAAAACCTAAAAAAATAAAAAAAGCATATATCTATATATCTTTCCATATAAGGTTATTACTATTGAGAACTAACTAAAATCACTGATAGTCTATTGTCCCCATATACCAAGACAAGTATGTAATCTATACAAAATTTAAAAACAGCACAATTTTTAGGAATATAAAACCATAAAAATCAGATAGTTAAAAAACAAAATAAAAAAAAACGTAATTAAGAGAGTGTCAATATCCAAATCTCCGTTCATAATCTTTATGAGACATCCATTCTAATATAAGAGCTATTATCTTAACTTCATTACCCACAATCGTATATATCAAACGCCAGGCGTTAGGAAGATCATATTTCCAAAGATTATTAATCTCATATTTTTTGATATAACCCTTAGGACACAACTTTCGTGGGATTTTAATTCCACAAGTAGGATTTTTCTTCAAATCTCCTGTTGCTCTGTCTATAAAATTAAAAAGTTCTTTGTCTTCTGTTTTTACCTTCTTTTAGTTTTTCAAGATTTTTTTGAAGTTTTTCAATAACATAGACTTCGATTTTCCTCTCGTTCATTTAATTTTAGCTCCAGAAGACATAACTTTTTTCATAAGCTTAGGGTTCCATATCCATATAATTCTACCCTCGTCATCTATCATTATTTTTCCAGATTGCTCAAGATAATCGATAATGAGACAAAAAGTCTGATACATAATCTTTTTCGGAAGAGATTTCCATAGTTCTGTTTTACGTGGATAATCCATATCCTGTATCTTTTCTTCAACCATTAGGATAGTATCTAACTGTGGGTAATGTATCTTTTTTTTGTATGTCTTTTGTTTTCTCTCAGATTTTGTCATTATATATATTTATATAACTCGCTGTATTTAAAGATTTTGTGGCCTCTCCTTAAACAAGAGCGTTCAAAGATTTCTAGTAAAAAATCTCTAAACCACGTAAATTTTTGATAAACATTTTACCAAAATAAAATCTAAAAAAATAAAAAAAATGTTTTTTTTATCCTACCACGGATTTTTCATGATCAAGTTTACTGTCTTTAAACCTATCCAAACCCAGATTCTCAAGGATATCATTTGATTTATCATCTGCTATATAATCTGAAAGCATCTCAGATACAATCGGAGAAATCATAAAACCATGTCCACTAAAACCATTACACTGAACAAAACCTTTAATTTTTTTAGATTCACCCAAAATCGGTCTAGCATCAGGGCTAACATCATAAAAACCCGTCCAATGACGAAGCATATTCACATGTTTTAAAACAGGAGCATAACGAGTAATAGTCTGAGACATATGACGAAGAAAATCAAAAGTAGGCATCCTATAAAAACCACTACGCTCCTCAGGAATCGGAACACCACCTACAATCTGACCCTCCATCTGCTGACTAAAATAAATTCCATCTTTAAAAGAAATAACCATAGCCTCAAAAATATTTTTAAGACGCTCAGTAGCCATAATCTCCTTACGAAAAGGAACATTAGGAAGATCAACATCTACCATACTAGAAATCTCTTTAGACCATACACCAGCAGCATTTACCACCCAATCCGTCTTAAACTCCCCCTTTTCGGTAACCACAGATTTAACTTCATCCTTATTTTTTTTAACATCTAAAACCTTGGTATGAGTAAAAATATCAGCACCCTCATTTTCAGCTGCTTTAGCATAAGCAAAATTAGTCTTAAACGGATTTACATGACCGTCAGTAGGACAAAAACTAGCGCCCACACATCCAATACCATCTAAATCCAAAATCGGACAGACCTCTAAAATACCGTCTTCATCAAGAATATCGACATCCAAACCCATCTCTTTTTGCATTTCCACGTTTTTTTCAGTCTGCTTCATCTCATCTTCATCATGAACCACTATAAGATATCCACCCTGCCTAAGATCAATCTCATAGCCCAGAACACTCTTTAATTTTTCAAAAATCTTAACACTTTTAATAGCAAGATATGTGTTTTCACGTGTAGACCACTGCTGACGTATACCCGCACCACAGCTACCCGTGGCACCAGAAGAAAGATAGCTTTTTTCAAAAAGAGTTACATCCAATCCTTTTTTAGAGAGATTATATGCAAGAGAACAACCATTGATTCCCCCGCCGATGATAACTACATCAGTCTTCTTCTTTTTTTTCATCTTTATCACCAGCTGCAAGAGAACCCAAACTTACCGGGACTACAGGCGGACGATATGTCTCCCAACTATCCCTTGAAACTTTTTCACCAGTTTTTCTCTTTAAAATCTTTTTTACAATCTGAAGACATACCCGTCCCTGACAAGGACCCATTCCAATCCTAAGTTTTTTACGAAGCTCCTGAAGGTCAGTAAAGCCTTCATCAATAGCTTTCTCTACCTCTTCAACAGTAATATCTTCGCATCTACAAACAATAGCCTTCTGTTTTTCCTTTTTTTTCATAGTCTATTTAAACCCTGATATTTCTAACATCCATAGCCTTTTTTTTATCAACTTCAACCGTAACCACAAATGTTTTACCGCTAGAAACAACCTTTTTAACCACTCCCTCTCCGATTTTTTTACCTTCACGATCTAAAACATCGACCCCCTCATTTTTTTCAGGAACCGGTAAAAACTCATAAGGAAGAGTAACATCAGCCCTATCACCCTGGGTTTTAATTACAAAAATAGCAAGACCCGGGCATATACCTACACATTTTTTACATCCTATACATTTATCATAATCAATAACCGGAGGAGCATTTATATCCTTCATAGATATAGCATCAACCGGACAGACATCTACACATGGATTACAAGGAATTCTTTGTATACATTCAATTACAGCAACTCCTTTCTTTAACTGTTTTTCAGAAGGAAGATTTAGCAAATCACTTTTTTTAAGAACACCTGTTTTTTCATATTGCTTCATAAAAATCTTAACACTACTTTTCCTCTATTTTTTTCCTTATTTTTTTTATTTTTTGTTTAGCCATCCTGGGTTTTTCCCCGAAAGGACCTGCTCTAAGACCCTGAAGTTCTTTATGATACTTTTGTTTTTTTTCTTTTTTTATTTTATATCCAATTTTTTCAGCAGCAGAAATACCTGCTATTTTCCCTTCGATCATCGCTGTAGATGCTTCTTCTATACCTGAACAATCACCCGCTACAAACACGTTATCAACAGAAGTCTGCATATCCCTGTCATGTATAGCTACCTGTCCACCGGCTTCAGATATATCTTCAAGACGTACACCAGTCTGACCTAAAAGACGAATCGAAGGAGTAAGACCCACGGCAAGACATACAGTATCACATTCAATATCCTGTTCTGTACCCTCAATAGGATTCCAATTTCCATCAAGCTTTACAGTAACTGCACCCTCTACTTTTCCATCGCCATATACTTCTTTAATTGAATGAGACGTAAAAATAGGTACACCACATCTTCTAAGCTTAGCAGCATGTACATGATAACCACCAATAAAAGACGCAGCCTCAACCACACATTCAACATCTATACCAGCCTGCAAAAGCTGATAAGCAACAATAAGACCCACGTTTCCCGCTCCGACCATAACAACTTTTTTCCCGGGTTTTACACCATATACATTCATCAAAGTCTGAACCGCTCCGGCACCATAAACACCAGGAAGATCATTACCTGGAAAAAGTAGCATGTTCTCCATAGCACCCATAGCAAAAACCACGGCTTTACACGAAACCTCAAAAAGTCTGTTATGATAGTTAATTCTTTTAATTACACCAAACCTAAATTTTTCATCGTTTGTTTCATAGTTTCCAATAACAGTTGCATCCAACATCAAATCAATCTTTTCATCATCTCGTAGCTGTTCAACTTTTTCTCCTAAGATTTTAGATATTTTTATACCTCTTGTACCTGCTTTTTCTTGTTTAGATCCGAAGAATTTATGCGTCTGCTTGATTAATTGACCGCCTATCTGCTGGTTTTCATCAACCAAAAGCACCGATGCATTGTTTTCAGCTGCTTCAATACCCGCTGAAAGACCCGCCGGTCCAGCACCTACAACTAAAACATCTACATCTATTTTTTCAACTGGTTTTTCTTCAAATTCAGCGTCGGGAAGATCTGCTTCTTTTCTATCCTGAAACTCTACCTTGATATCTTTTTTTAAAGGCGCAATACATGTCCTAACGTTGGGTACACCGTTTACACGCATCAGACAAGATGAACATTTACCTATACCACAAAAAAAACCACGGGGACGATTATATCTCTGACTGGAAGATAGTTTTTTAACACCTAATGCATGCAGAGCTGAAGCTATGCAGTCACCTTTATATCCCTGTTTTTTTTCATCTTGAAGATAAAAAAATATTTTTTCTTTTTTTTCAAAGTCTAACACAGGATGTTTTTTTATTCGCAGAAATCTTCCCCAGTTATCCTCAAATGAATAATAATTATATAAAAATTATTCACAAAACCTCATTCTAATAATAAAAAAAAACAACAACAGAGAAACACCTTTGGTTTTTTTAACCACTTAGTTCTTTTTGGTTGTAACAACAAAATTTCAAATATATGTCATTACCAATAACAAACTTTTCATAAATATATGTCATTACCTATATAGATGAATGTTGAAGAGATCAAGAAAATAATAACTAATCAAAAAGAAGAATTAACCTATATCTTCAAAAAAAAACCTACTGCATTGATACAGGTATAATAAACTCAGTTGCCTTCCGTTTCTCCGACAATAAAGAACGAGTCATGGAAAACCTTGTATGTATCGAACTTTTTAGAAGAAAATCATATCATAAAACAGAATTGGAAATATACTATTGGAAGGATCATCAACAAAGAGAAGTAGATTTCATAGTCAAAAAAGGACAAAACATCGAGCAGTTAATCCAACTTATCCAATGTATCAAGTAAAAATGAAATCGAAAAACGAGAAATCATATCACTTATGAAATCTTCTGAAGATTTAAAATGTAAAAACCTTTTATTAATAACATGGGATTTAGAAGAAGAAATCATAGAAAATAACCTAAAAATTAATTGTATCCCATTATGGAAATGGCTTTTAACACAATAAACTAAAAAAAAATGGTTTTTTTTATTTGATCTGCACGTCGTTTATAGAATGATGACGGTTAGCTAGTTCTCTTATAGCCTCAATATTACGGCCGTTTTTACCGATAATCTTTGATTTCTCCCTGGGATTTACTTGTACGTATGCTACTGATTTACC
>JAZKSQ010000109.1:0-5598 GCA_036625995.1 Thermoplasmatota archaeon
CCATCCCGAAAATACAAAACTGGGATGATTTATTTAAAGATGTGCGGAAAGTGGGTTTTTATAATTAAATTAGTTATTTTTTTAAAGCAAGGAAAGATTATCAATAAAAAAACAAGTAGGAAGTAAGAAGCTATTTTTTTAAAATAACTTGGTTTAATTTTTTCTTAAAAGTTATTTCATAATCTTCAAAGACAGGTTGTCTTCCAATAAGGACTGGGATATCTTCTCTGTTTGATATATGTATCTCTAGGTTTTCATAAGAAACATTTTTTTCTTTGAGACCTAACATCATCTGAAGGTTAGATTTGAAAAGAGATGTTGATCCACCGGCAGTATCTACGCTTCCAGCCTTTTTAAGGTTTAGATTTAAATATTTTGCTATAGGCATGGGTATAACGATAAAATCTCCGCCCGAATCAAGAATTCCCTCTATTACTGGTGTTTCTCTATCGTAATCTTGGTTTATGAATTTTACTGGGACAATAGGATATCTATGATATTTAAAAACAAATTCTGAGTTCATATTAATCTAACATCTTCTGTTAAAACTTTTGAAATTTTTATTTCATCGTTAGGATATTTTTCTTCAGGATATTTTTTTTCAGCTAATTTAAGGATATCTTCAACATCATTGCTATGGTCAACTATTTCATCGTTTAATAATAGAACCCATTCTCCACTCAATTCATTTATGAAGTCGTCTTTCTTTTCCATAAAACAAGAAAAAATATATCGTTATAAATATTTTACCCTATGTTTCCTTAGCTTGATTAGAATTTAAAATATATTTTTTTAAAAGATTTTTTTTATTTTTAAAGTATCTTGTTTTTGGTTTCCGCCTTTATCTGTTACCACTGTTTTTATTGAATGTTCTCCTGTGTTTTTTTGTTTCCATTCATAGATATAGGGTGATTTTTTCATAACTTTTTCTAGGTTGCCATCGATATATATCTCTACTTTTTCGATTGCGGTCTCATAATCGATTGCTGAAATCTTTATGTCAATATCTCCTATTACAAGAGTCGTAAAAAAACCACATATTTTTTTGTTTTTCATATATAAATTGTTTTTTAATGGTTTTTCAATAGTCACAGATGGAGATATCGTATCATTTTTTGACGTGAATGTTTTTACTTTATAATATTTTTTGTCGTTGGATATAAACCATGTAATGATTCCATCTGATCCAAAGTTTGAAGACGAAGTAGGGGTATAGTCTTTTATATTGGGTGCAGGTATAGAAACCGAATATCTTCCTTTTTGATTTGTATAGGTTGTATAATTTTTTTGTATGTTTGGAATTTCTATAGTTATTTGTTTATTTTTTATAGATTGGTTACTATCCTTATTGTTTATTTTTCCCGATATCTCAATCTTTTTATTTACATACTGTGTTTTTGGATTTAAAGTTTCTTCAACGTTTATTTGTTGACTTATGTTTGTAAATGATTTTATTTCTGAAGTAAGGAAAAGTGATTTATTTTGATCCGTATAATTTAGTTTTAGTTTAGCAAGATTTTTTATATCTGGCACATAACAGATTATGTTGTCATCTGTATCTAAACTTGATATCTGATAGGAGTTGAATTGTCCTAAATGGGTTTTAATTTGATTTTGACTGGTACAGGTAAGATTTTGTTTTCTCGAAAAATCTGTTGAGATTTTTTCTTGATATTGGCCGCCCGCGATAGATAGGGATGCGGAGATATTTGTTTTAAAGTATGTAATCCATGAATCGTTTATTTGAATCGGGAAATCATAGTTTTCTAAAGAAGGGTTAAATTCATTTTTTAAATTTATTTTAAACGCTACTTTTTCGCCTTTTGTTTCGTCGATAAACCATACACTTGCACCTCCACCTATTTGAGTGGTGCCTTTTATCGTAAGATCTGTTTTTATCTGTGAAAGATCAGATATTTTTACATAGCTATAACCGGTTATGTTTCCCTTTATAGGAAAAGGCCAAGAAACCGGTTCTGAAGGAGTTAATTTTCCTTCTATTTTTCCCGTGAGTCTATTCTTATATACTGGGATAGTCTTGTTGTTAAATTGAATTCTTTTTATCTTTTCTACCTTTAAGGTTAGATTTTTAATTTCACCCTGAAATGAAAGATTTTCACTATCAAATATTAAGTTTAAATCATAGACCCATTTTTCATTTATAAACCAGGTAGGAATATCAACTTTCTCAGAGAGTGTTTTGTCTTCTAACGTGTCACATTTGTTTGTTGGTATAGTAATCGTAGACATTAAAAACAAAGAAATTATGATGGTTGTGACAATAAAACCTTTAAAATCCATTTTTTTTTACACCTTGATTACTAATTAGAAAAATGATTATTATTAACTTTTTTGGATGTCACATCTATAAATTTATTTTTTAATATTTAAAAAATCAGAATGATAAATAGTTCAGACAGGGTTGAGTACTCTATAAATCCTTTATCCTCCTTACTTTTTTTCGAGTGTATACGAAAAGCTGAATTTTACTGGATTTAGAGTTAATGACTGATAGTTATCTGAGAAGGTGTAGTTGAATGTATGACTATTACCGGCGATTGTTAATATTAGTTGATTGTTTGATAATTCCCAAGTGCCATTTGCTTTTTTTGTTTTAATTGTATACTTATAGGTGTTATCTTTTTTGAATTCATATGAAATATAACGTTCTTCAACCTCACCTTCCCATGTTCCTAAAAAATATTTTTTTTCATTTGAACCGTTATTATTTTCATTTATACAACCAGTAAAAAAAACCATTATAAAACACGAGATAATAATTATTGAAATCAAATCTTTTCTCATACTGAAGATCACCTTTTAAACATATAAAGTAATTTTTTCTAATTATAAATTTTTCCCCTAAAATTATTCAGTTATTAGGTGATATACTTTAGAGTAAAAAAATATTTCTCTTTTTTTTGCTGATCAGCATAACATTTAATCATGATAGAATTTATACTAAATTTCTATCAGAAGTTGATGACTTATGTTGAAAAATAAAAAACTAATAGTTATTTTAATATTTTTATCCATATTTCTCCTATCAATTAGTGCCTCCAGTGAAAATATTTTACATGTGGGAAAAAATAGTTTTAAATATTATTCAATCCAAAAAGCAATAAATGAAGCCAAAACAGGGGATACTATTATAGTTCATAATGGTACATACAATGAATCCATAGAACTATATAAAAAAATAAATTTGGTAGGAAAACAAAAAGTCATATTGGAATACACTGGATCTGATGACATTATTCATATATCGGCTGATAACTGTATAATAACAGGTTTTACTATCCAAAACTCTAGTAACAAAAGTTTTTCAGGGATAAACATCGAATCAGATGGAAATACAATAAAAAATAATGTTATTAAAAACAATAAAGGAAACGGATTGTATTTATACCATTCAAAAAATGACGTAATCTGCAACAACACATTTATCAATGACAGTATATGTATAGTAGGATATAGCTCCGATTGGAAAAGCTACACAATTAAAAACAATACCGTAAACGATCGTCCAGTTCTTTTTTACAAAAACCAAAAAAATGTTAATATTACTAATATGCATCCAGGTCAAATAATACTTGCAAATTGTAGTTTTTTCAACATAAGAAATAATTCCTTTAATAACGGAGACCAAGGAATAACTATTGGATTTTCAGATAACAATTTTATCTCAGATAATGAAATTTCTAACAATCAAGTTGGTTTAAGATTACAATACTCGGAAGATAACACAATTAGAAATAATACATTTCAAGATAACTTTTATGGATTATACATAACTCACTCATTCAACAACCTAGTTTTTGATAATTTATTTTTAAAGAACAATAACTATGGCTGTTGGATATGTTGCAACTCCAAAAATAACACTCTCTATAGAAATAAATTCTTATCGAATAACAAGAGCGCTTATGATATATTTAACAACATTTGGCATAAAGAAGGCATTGGAAATCATTGGGACGACTACCAAGGCGGAGATGAAAACGATGACGGAATAGGCGAATCGCCTTATCATATTCTTCCAGAATATGGATCAAGTAAAGATCCCTTCCCTATTGTAAATTATTCAAAAATAAAGACAGATACAGATTCAGATTCATCGGCAGAAAGTAACAGTATCCCATTGGTTTTTATCATCCTTTTATTGATTACATTTTGTCTTATAAAAAAAAAGAATAAATATAAATAAAAAAAGATAGAAAATTTTTTTGGTGTTTTTTTTAGACAGTTTTTTGTATGTTGAACTTCCCTAGGATAACCGAATCTAATAGTACCCCGTTATAGTTTTCAGTTACGACATAATGGATGTCGCGAGTTGTCTTCAGTTCAAATGGATCTGAAGACATATGTATAACTGTTTCAGCATCAAAACTTATACTACCATCTTCTTGTTTCTTGTTGGTAATCGATCCAATCAGCCATGCTTGTTCATAGCTGATATCAACCGTAGATGTCTCGCTCCAAGGACTTATAGAGTTTAATTCATCTTTTGATCTAACCTTTATTTGATAAGTTTTTTCCTGGGTCCAGTTATGTTTTACTTCACATGTTTCATCCGATTGGTAGGGGCCAATCCATTTGCTGGTAGTTCCATCATCCCAATACCATTGATACCAGATTTGGTCATCATCTATATCTGAAGTAGTAGTTGAGAAAGTATAGTCTTTCCCGGTTTTTCCTGATGTAATTCCAGAAATTGTTGATGGTTTATTTGGAGGATGATTCTGAGAGGGTATTTTTATTAGCCATACATCTGCTTCTCCTTTTCCATATGATTTGGTCCAGCCTGTAATAATATATCCTCCGTCTGAGATTTGTTTTACTGAACGGCCTATATCTGTTTCTCTTATACCGAATGTTTTATTCCATTTTTCATTTCCGTTTCTATCTGTTTTAATTAGCCATAGATCTTCATCCATAAGATGTTGGCTGCCTACGATTATGTATCCCTGGTCGGTTGTTTGTTGGACATCATATCCTCTATCGTCATTGTCTTTTCCGAAAGTTTTGTTCCATTCTTCGTTGCCGTTTTTATCTGTTTTAACTAGCCATACGTCTTGATTTTTAGCAGAAAAAGAGTCTGTATTCCCTGTACATATTAATCCTCCATCTTGTGTTTCTTGTATCGACCGTCCCATGTCATTGCCTGTGCCTCCGATGGTTTTGCTCCATATTTTTTTTCCTTTATCATCTGTTTTAATCATCCATAAATCAAACCATCCTGATCCATATGAGTTAGTTTGTCCGATTATGTAGTAGTGGCCATCTGAGCTTTGTATGGCTGAACGTCCGATTTCTGTTTCTGAACTACCATAAGTCTGTGTCCATTCCATAATTCCTTCTTCATCTGTTTTTACTAAGATTATATCTTCTTTGCCTGCTCCTTCTGATTCAGTTTTCCCAGCTATAAGGTATCCTCCGTCTGAGGTTTGTTTTACTGAATATCCGATATCTAATTTTTTTCCTCCATAGGTTTTATTCCATTCTTCATTTCCGTTTTGATTTGTCTTAATTAACCAAATTTGAGGCGCTGCATCGTTTCTGGACCATGTATATCCTGTGAGAATATATCCATTATCT
>JAZKSQ010000110.1:0-5580 GCA_036625995.1 Thermoplasmatota archaeon
CATTTCCCTAATTTTTTCAACAATGTGCTGAACTAATTGAACCTCATATAATGTGGAGACAAATATAATCTTATTTTTCAGACAGCCTCTTAAACTTTTTTTTTACATAAATTCTATTCCTTTGCTAGTGATTGATATATCTTGTGGTTTTAATGAATGTTTAGTAGATCTCATCTTACGGATAGTAAGTTTCCTTCGATCCATAGCAGAATCAAGGCCAAGCATGATTATTCCATCAACCAAAAACTCACTGACAGTATCCCTTGAAAGAGCACGACTCCCTTCAGGTATCTCAGATGTCAGAATAGAAGTACATCCTTCTTCAGTCAACATCTCAACGATTTTTCTTACATGCATACGTGTCGCTGAAACCGAATTAGGTGGATAACGTTTAATGCTTGACCCATTTTTAGAAGGAATTATCTCATAAGATCCTCTAACATGAACAGGATCCTCCGAGACAGGAGTTAAAGAATCCAAAACTACTCTATCATAGCCCCCTGACCTTATCTCAGTCTCAATATCTTTAAGTATATCAGCCTTATCCATATCAACTTCTAAAAAATTTAAAGCTCCTCTAGTGATAGCAGACTGAAAATCAAAACCCATTATGTCCGATTGTTTAAGAGTAATCTCTTTATGACTTTCAGAAGATATAAACAAACAGTTTTCATCATTTTTTATTCCTTCATCTATAAAATGATAACATAATATCGTCTTTCCACTTCCAGATGTACCCGAAACCAATATTATTGATTTATCAGGGAATCCCCCACCGATCAGAGCATCTAAACGAGAAATCCCAGTAGAAACTCTTTCATTACTATAACTTTTATCCAAATCAGAAAACCCATTCAAAGAATCCATTTTTTTTCCATCCTATCAATGTTTTTTTTTAGCAGTTTTCCCTCCAAACCTAGAACACCTTAAATGAATGCATATTTTAAATAATTTTCTAATTGAAAAAAAAATTTTTTGATAAAAAAGTTTAAATAAAATGATAAAGTATTACATTATTATATGATTTGGGCCAAAAACAAATCTGGTTTAACCTTATGCTGTTGTTGTTAAAATAAAATATTTTTTTAACCCGCCCAGTCATAAAAAAAAGATTTTTTTAAAAAAACCTATTTTTTAAGAGGTGAAATAATAAATCTATGACAAATCAAGGACAAAAATACAATAAAAGGGGGCGATCTCTTTGCCCGCAAAACAATACTAAAAACAATAGGAAATACTCCGTTAATTAAAATCGATCAAATATACGCAAAGCTAGAAACAACCAATCCTACAGGCAGTATAAAAGACAGATTGGCATATTATCTTACAAAAAAAGCAGAGGAAAAAAACAAACTAAAACCTGGTTACAACATAATAGAGACAACATCAGGAAATACAGGTATATCTTTTGCAATGATATCCGCCATAAAAGGATACCGTTTTACAGCAATAATGCCTGAATCTATGTCACAGGAACGAATACAGATGATGAGAACATATGGTGCAAACATTATACTTACACCTGGCAAAGAACACATAGAAGGAGCCATCAAAAAATACAGGCAATATATAAAAAACAAACAGAAAATATGGCTGCCTAAACAATTCGAAAATCCAAGAAATATCGAAGCTCACCAAAAAGGAATCGGAAAGGAAATAGCAAATGAAATAAAAAAAATAGATGCATTTGTCGCTGGAGTCGGAACGGGAGGCACACTAATAGGTGTAGCTAAAACACTTAAAAAAATAAATCCTGATGTAAAAATAATAGCTGTTGAACCAGATGAATCACCAGTCATATCAACCGGCAAAAAAGGAAAACATAAAATACAAGGAATAGGAGAAGGATTTATACCGCCTTTAATCAAAAAAAACAGAGGATACATAGACCAGATCATCCGGATAAAAAGTAAAGACGCAATTAATTCATCCCGCATTCTGGCTAGAAAAAAAGGAATCCTAGCAGGCGTTAGCTCAGGTGCAAATTTTCTAGCAGCAAAAAAAATTGCTGAAAAAAACAAAAAAGTAGTTACAGTGTTACCAGACCGTGGGGAAAGATACTTCAGCTATATAAACAAATAAAAAAAATAAGTAAAACAGTTTTCAAAAAAAAATGCTTATTTTTTTAACTTTTTTCTGACTTAATCTAAAAGATATTAATGTATAAATAAACGTTATATAGGTCTTTGAGACTCAAAAAGTGGGTCAAATTTTTTATGGATTTCGAGGAATTAAAGAAAAACTCTTTTGTATTTTCAAAAACGCCATTACCTGGATATAATATTTCAAATCTTCTAATTCTATTAGCTCAAAATAAATTTTCAATAAGCTTAAGATATATTCCCAGGCTTATATATTCCTTTTTAATTAGCGGTTTGATGGGTCCTTTTAGAGTAGTTGAACGAATCAAATATGATAAAAAAATAAAAGACACAAAGATTGAAAAACATCCAATTTTTTTATTAGGATATTGGAGAAGCGGAACTACCTTTCTTCAAAACGTAATATCTCTAGATGAAAACCTTGGCTATTTTGATACCTTTCAGGCCTATCTACCAAGTGTTTTTCTTATAGGTGAAAAAATTTTCAAACCCTTAGTAGACTCTAGTCTACCTAAAAAAAGACCTATGGATAATGCCGATATGGATGCAGATCTCCCTCAAGAAGATCAATATGCACTTGGTGCTTTCTCTGTATATTCATATTACCATGGTTGGTGTTTTCCTAAAAATATGGATTTTTACAATAAATACGTGTTGATGGAAAATGTTGACGAACGAGATATTAAAAGGTGGCGTATGATTTATAGGTATCTCCTTAAAAAAGCTACTTTGAAAAATAATGGTAAAAGATTGGTTTTAAAAAATCAGGATAACACATCTAAAATTGATCTTCTTTTAGATATGTTTCCAAAGGCGAAATTTGTTTTAATAAAAAGAAATCCTTATGATTTATATCATTCAATGATGCGTTTTATGAGGATTGTAATTCCTTTGTATTGTGTTCAAAATCCTCCTGATATTGAAAAAGTTGAAAAATCTATGTTTAAGCTTTATAGAAAAATGTTTAAGAAATATTTTAGAACCAGGGAAATTATTCCAAAAGGAAATCTTGTTGAGATTAAATATGAAGATTTTGTAGACAATCCTCTCTCGGTTTTAGAAGATATTTATTCTAGTTTATCTCTTAAAGGATTTAAAAAAAGTAAAAGAAAGTTTAAAAGATATATAGATGCCCAGGAGACATTTGTGACTCATTCTTATTCTACCTCAAATGATTTAAAAGAAAAGATTTTAGATGAATGGGGTTTTGTTTTTGAAAGATTGGGTTATCAAAAATAAATAAAATTGTATTTATACGTAGTTATAACGCATATAGGCCCTTATTATATAAAAAGATTTAAATAGTTTTTATTCAATTATTGGATATAAGAGAATGGGGGATAGACTATTTTTAAAATCCATCTCTCCTCTCCTCACCATCCCTCCACCACTACTCCCCATTCTCTAACAATCCTAAAAAAATAATTCTCAAAATATTTTTATCACTTAATTTTTTTCAACTTATTCATAGACCATACTCTTATAAATAAATCAAAATGTTTAAAATTCCAAACATAATAGAAACTAACACAAAAAAATAAGAAAAAAACATTATCTACAATGACTTTTTTCTAAAAAAGTACAAGTGAAAAAGATGGGAAAAACACAGCTATATGATTTATTTACAGAAGACAAAATAAACCTAAAAATCAAAAGACATCCAAACGAAAACAAAAATGGTTACCCGGTAGTATTATTCCATGGTCTAGCATCCAACAAAAACTGTCTTGATTTCGGTGAAGAAAAAACAGAAGAATGGAAACAATATAGCCTCGCCGCAAATCTAAAAAGCTTCGACGTATGGATACCTGAACTTAGAGGAATAAGAACATATAACAAAAAACAAGAAAAAGAAATTCATACAATAAATAGATACAACTGGAGTTTAAACGAATACATCGAAAAAGATATACCTGCAATAATTAATTTTATACAAAAAACATATCTACAAGAAAAAGGCAAAAGAAAACCTATACTTTGGATCGGAAAAAGCATGGGAGGAATGCTCGCCTATGCATATGGACAAACAAAAAAAGGAAAAAACCAAATAAAAGCTGCAGTCACAATGGGCTCACCGGTATCTTTTGAACATCGGCAAAGACATATAGAACTTCTAACATTAATAGCGCCAAGAAAGATATCCCTTTCAATAAATATATCAAAATTTCTACAGAACCATCCAAAAATAAGAGAGACATTCAAAAAAACTGAATGTAACCCCAAAAACGTTCAACCTGAAATATATGAAAAACATATTAAAAAAGGACTAGACAACACCATCTCATTAAAGGTATTAAATCATTTTTCAATTTTTATAAGACATAAAAATTTCTGCAGATATCCAAAAAACCCCTGGTTTTACGACATATTCGGAAGAATGCCTCTGATTAAAAACATAGTTTCACCTTATAGCTACAAACAAAATTTATACAAATTCAAAAAACCAATCCTAATAATAGCAGGAGGAGGAGATCATCTTGCACCTGCAGAAGATATACAATTTGTATTAAAAAACATCGGAAGCAAAGACATAACATATTATGAATTTTCCAAAAGAAAAGGATATAACATTGATTACGGACACACTGACCTTAACTTAGGGATTAAAGCCAAAGAAGAAATATATTCAAAAATAAATTCATGGTTAAAAGAAAAATCAAAAGAATAAAAAAAAAGCTAGGAAGTTTTATTAAATCATAATCTTATTTCAATTTTAGAGGAATGGGATAAAGAAATGAATATCTTCGGATTAGAAATACCCTTTTGGGCTTTGATAATAGTATTTATCATTTTTGCCATAGTAGCTTGGAAAGTACTTAAATTTGCCTTAAAGATATTAATAATAGTGATAACATTTTTTGCGTTATTAATAGGCTTAGATTTTCTAAACATTTATCAACTAATTCAAAACTGGTTGAACCAGATCTTTTCAGTTATTCTCGTTTATATTAATTATCTCTGGTATTAAATGAGATAAAAAATATTTCACGATCAACTAGTTCCAAGTTACCAAATCTTCCTTTGTTAGAATCTTTATAATCTGTTTTTATCATTTTTTTATGTACCTCTCCCCAAATATTTTAAAATACAATATCAGTAATCTAGTATCGATATATAAAATCTTCTGAACCCAAAATAGAATATCTGAAAAAAAATATTTATTCAATTTAGAAAAACACCTAGTAAAAAAGTATAAGACAAAACAATTAAAAAAAAACTTGTTTTTAATTTAAAAATTGAAAAACGTTTAAATATCAAGCAATGTTCACAAAATAGACTCTTGATTAGATATACAAAAACTTTGGTAAATTTTGGTGGATATCTTAGATGACCGAAAAAGAAGAAAAAAATGAGGAAATAAACTCAGCACAAGATTGGATTAAAGATCAAGACTTTAAAACTACTAAAGACGTAAAAGTACCTAATCTTTTATTAGATCAAGTAATAGGGCAAGATAAAGCCGTTAATGCAGTAAGAA
>JAZKSQ010000111.1:0-5406 GCA_036625995.1 Thermoplasmatota archaeon
TTAATTTATCATTTTTTTGTAGAGATTTTTTTGTGGTTAACGGATTTTTTGTATATAACGCTAACTTACATCATTTTATTTTTTTTAGGGGTTCTACATTTTTTTGGTTTTATGTTGATTTTAAATAATGCCTGTCTATTTTGTTTTTGTTAGCAGGTGGAATGTTTTCATGATAGATAAAAAACTAGTTAATAAAGTTTCTTCTCTTCTAAAGGGAAAAGATTTAAAAATAGCTACAGCGGAATCATGTACAGGCGGACTTATAGGGCATATACTTACTAATGTTTCTGGTAGTTCAGATTATTTTGATCGAGGAGTTGTTTCTTATAGCAATCTTTCTAAAATGGAACTTTTAGATGTATCTGAAGAACTATTAGAAAATCATGGCGCTGTAAGTAAAGAGGTTGCTAAAGCTATGGCTGAAGGAATACGTAGAAAAGCCGATGTGGATATAGGTGTTTCTTCAACTGGTATAGCTGGACCTACCGGTGGTACAAAAGAAAAACCTGTGGGCCTTGTATATATGGGTCTTTCAACTAAAGATAAAACAATTGCTGAAAAACATGTGTTTTCAGGGGATAGAATTGAAAATAAATATAGTACTTGTTCGACAGTTTTAAAAATGTTGTTAGCTGAAATAAGTTAAAATAAAAAAAATTGTTGAGGTGATTTTTTGTGGTTAAAATAGATGGTTCTTATGGAGAAGGTGGAGGGCAGATATTACGAACTGCGATAGGTCTTTCTGTTTTAACGGATAAAGATGTTGAGGTTTTTAATATCCGTGCTAATCGTTCAAACCCTGGTCTTAGACCTCAGCATTATACTGCTATAAAAATAATGAAAGAAATCTGTAATGGAAATGTAGAAGGATTAAGAGTGGGTTCTTCTAGAATAGTTTTTCATCCCGGTTCTTTAAGCCAGGGTTCATATAGTTTTGATATTGGAACTGCTGGTAGTATAACCCTTGTCTTCCAGACTTTTTTACTAGGAACACTAAAAACTGAGGATGAAATAAAATTAGCTTTAACTGGTGGTACTGATGTAAAATGGTCTCCACCTTGGGATTTTTTTGAAAAAGTTTTCCTAAAAAACATTGACGGAATAGGTATCAAAACTGATTCTAGACTTTTGAAACGTGGGTATTATCCTAAAGGAGGAGGAAAAGCAGAAGTTTCCATAAAACCAGTTGAGGATGATAAAAATATAGATTTTAATGACAAAAAATACTTTAAAGATCTTGAGGGAATTGTTCATAATTCAAAGCTTCCTTCCCATATAAGTAGACGTTTGAAAAATACAACTAAAAAATATTTTGTAAACAAAGGCTTTGAAAACTATAGGATAAATATTGAGGAAAATGAGTCTTATTCTCCAGGTGTTGGAATAACTATTTGGGTTACTTCAGAGGATATGGTGTTAGGATCTGGATTTTTAGGTGAGAAAGGAGTTCCTGCTGAAAAAGTAGCGGAAAAAACCTTCAGCCAGCTGTATTTAGACATTCTTTCTAAAGCTGATTTTGATATACATTGTTCTGATCAAATTATTCCTTTTCTTGGTTTTTCATGTCTTAAAAACGATTGTTGTTATAGATTTAAGGTTAGAGAGATTACTGGTCATGCAGAAACTAACATGCATATAGTTGAAAAGTTTCTTCCAGTAAAATTCAAAGTTAATAACTTAGATGAAAATCAAGTTGTAAACGTAAGTAAAAAATAAAGACAATTAAAGAAGTTTATAAACCAAATTTTTTTTGGAGTTATTTTCCAATTATTTTTTTTTCGTAATACTTATCTATGTAGTTCAATATTCACTCTTTTCTAAGGAAACCTATCTATATACATTATTTATCTTCAAAAAAAAGGTTAAAGCTATCTGTTGGATTAAAAAAAAGAAATGTTTGGATGTGGAGGTTTAAATTGCTTTGGATATTTCGATATGGCTGATTATCGCTGGTGCAAGCGCTATAGGCTTCTATATGGCTTGGAGTATAGGGGCAAATGATGTTGCTAACTCTATGGCTTCAGCTGTTGGTGCAAAAGCAATTACTTTTAAACAAGCTGTATTGATAGCGGGTGTACTAAACTTTGTAGGGGCTGTTTTTGTAGGGGAGCATGTAGTGGAGACCGTAAAAGGTGGTATAGTACATGTTGACATGATTTCTTGCCCTGAGATAATGCTTTTAGGTTTTGTATCTTCCTTGCTTGCTGCAGCGGTCTGGGTTACCTTGTCTACTTGGTTTGAAATGCCTATTTCAACGACACATTCTGTGATAGGTGCATTGATGGGTTTTGGATTAATTGCCAGTGGTATTTATTGTGTGAACTGGGGTAAAGTAGGTTCAGTTGTTTCTAGCTGGGTTTTGTCACCAGTTTTTGGATGTATCATTGCTTTTCTGGTTTTTAAGATAATTGTAAAATTTATTTTTGCCAAAGAAAAACCTGTCGAATCTGCGAAAATAGTTGGACCTTTTATTATAGGTGCCACGGGTTTTTTGATAACATTTTCTCTTTTTCTCGATACATCTATTGGAACCACCTTAGGGTTTACCAATACTGTTGAAACGGTTTTGCTTTCTTTGTTTATAGCTGTTTGTGTTATAATTGGTGCGATTTTGTTGTTTAGAAATATCGAGGCTCGTCATGTTGACGATTATGGTACTGTTGAAAAAATTTTTAGGAATTTACAGGTAGGTACATCCTGTTATGTAGCTTTGGCTCATGGAGCAAATGATGTCGCAAATGCTATTGGTCCTGTAGCTGCGATAATTCCTCTAGCAGAAAATGGTGTATTCAATCCTACTGCTCAGGTGCCTTATTGGCTTTTAGCTTTGGGGGGAGTCGGAATTTCAATTGGGTGTCTCACTTGGGGTCGTCGTGTGATGAAAACTGTTGGTGAAAGAATCACAAGTCTAACAAATACTAGGGGTTTTTCTGTTGATTTCGGTGCGGCAACGACTGTGTTAGCTGCTTCTAAATTAGGTTTACCTATTTCGACCTCTCATACAGTAGTTGGTGCGGTGATAGGTGTAGGTCTAGCTAGAGGTTTAGAAGCGGTTGATTTAAGTGTAATAAAAAAAATAGTGATATCTTGGTTGTTGACTCTTCCTATAGCTGCATCTACATGTATTGTAATATTTATAACTCTAAAAACAATATTTATTTGATTTATGGAGGTATGTTGAAGTTTTATGAGTGAAGATGAAAATCATTTTAGGGCTCCTGTTTCAGATGCGTATCGTAGGAAGACACCTTTTAGACAACTTCTTGAACATATGGGGAAGGTTAGAAAATGTATAGATATGCTAGGTGATGAATTATTTAGATATTATCAAGGAAATTATGAAGGAATTTCAGAATTGGCAAATAAGGTCTCTCAGATAGAACATGAGGCAGATCTCATAAAAAGTAATCTGCGTAATCATCTGCCTAGTTCACTTTTTATGCCTGTTGATAAAAGCAATTTTATGTGCACTCTTCATGAACAAGATGCAATTCTTGATCATGCAGATAATCTTGTAAAGATGCTTGATATGAGACATACTAAAATTCCGGATGGTCTTCAAGAGGATTTTATTGACCATGCTAGAGTTGTGCTAAAGACTGTTGAAGCTATGGAGGAAGCCGTGGAAAATATGAAGGATTTAGTCGAAACAAGCTTTATCAAAAGGGAGAGAAATCAGACTAAAAAATTAATTTATAAGGTACATAAATTTGAAGATGAGGCTGATGAAAAAAAGCATGATATCACAGAAGGTATTTATAGGATGGAGAAAAAACTTGATCCTATGGATGAATATCATTTGTTAAAGATTGCTGATTGGGTTGATGATATTGCTGATCATGCTGAAAATGTTGCCGAATGGTTGAGAGCTATGATAGCAAAATAAAAGAAAAATAAATCATTTTTTAATTTTTTTTTAGTTTTCCTGTTGTACATAATAGTTTATCACGTTTTCACATATATCCTCTGAATATTCACCGATTCTTCTCGTACTTTCAATTATATATCCCAAGGAAACGGCTGTGGCTCCTTTTTGTTTAAGTACACTGCTTGATATTTGATTACATTCTTCTACTAGTTCTTCAACTTTTTTGATGTTTTTATTTGCTTTAGATACATCCTTTATTATAAATGTCCCGATGCTTTCATAGAATATATCTAGTGATTTTTTGTTGGCTTTTATCATCTTTTCTATGATTTTTTTGTCTATTTCTTCGAGATTAAGTTCTATTATGTTATAGGCTATACGGGTTACATGGTCTGCTATTCTTTCTATTATTTTACTAATCAAATGTGAGGTTGAGGCATATTCAGTTGTGGTATCCATTTTTTCTGCAAAATTTACGTTTCTAAGGATTATATTGTATTGTCTAGCTATTAGCCAGTGTAGCCTGTCTACCTCGTTGTCTCTTGTTACGACGTCTTCTGCTATAGTTTTATCTTTATCCTTTAGTGATTGCATGATGTCTTCATGCATGCTTTTTACGATTACATGCATTCTTTTAATCGTTTTTTTAAATGGCATTTCAGCAGGGTTAAGCAGATCTTTTATAACGATTGAGTTAGTTGTTTCTTCAACTACTTCTTGGCCTATAGCTATTTGTATCATTTTCCTTACCGTGGTTCTAGCTGATGGTGGCATCCTATCTTTTGCTTTTATCTCTATAGAGTTGTATCCTGCTATATATGCACCTACTAGTTCTCTGAAAAGAAACTCTGGTTCTACAGTTTTTTCTACTTTAATTGTTTTAATTCTTTGTTTTTGTTCTCTTGAAATTTTAGGCGTTATCAGAATTGTCCCATTGGACTGTATATGTAGTCCGATTGGGTCATTTTTTTTGATATTCAATTTTTTAATCCATTCCTTGGGTAGAGTGATTATGTAAGATGAACCTCCTGTCAGTTGTATTCTTCTAACTTCCATTATATTACTTAAACCTCCAAAGGGACTGAAATCATTTTTTTTATGTATATCTCTGCGTATCTATGTTATCTTCTTAAATTTTTTGATAAAAATATAGTTTAGTATATTGTCTATATAGAGTTTTATAGTCTATGTAGATAAAGTATATATCCAACACGTTTTTTTTAACATCGACTAGAAAAAAAGAAAAGGTGGAAAATCTTTGATTAATACGAAAAACATAAAAAAAGAAAAGATAATATCGGCGTTTGTAATATCTTTAGTTCTATTTGGAGTATTTGTTAGTGGTTGTGTCGAAGAAAGAACAACAGTTACTATAAAAGGATCTACTACTGTTCTTCCTGTAGCTGAAGGATGTGCTGAAGTTTTCAACAAACAAAATGAGGATGTAAAAGTTATCGTTGCCGGAGGCGGATCTTCTTTAGGTATAAAATCAGTTGCTAACGGCGAAGCAGATATTGGTGATGCATCTAGAGAAGTAA
>JAZKSQ010000112.1:0-5401 GCA_036625995.1 Thermoplasmatota archaeon
AGATTTTTTTATCTAGGGTTTTGTCGCTGTCACCCAACATCAGACAAAGTTTATCGATTTGGGCGAAGGAACAAAATCCATCTTAATTTTATATTGCAGCAGTTAAATGAATTCTGTCCCTATTATCGCGACAATGCTTTTTGATATCATGGTTGTCCTCTTTTTCATCTCTTATGACTCGTACGTCTTATTTGATCAAAGAGGGACCCAAAATTCTGATATCAAAATATTTTTTTATATGTAGCCTTGATATTGCTTCCCCAATCATTTATATTAACATGATATACATGTTTTTTTTATGGAGACCTTCGAAAATCAAGGCATGTCAAAATATATATACAATCATTTATTAATCTTTTTATCCTAACAGTATTTCGGAAAGTGGGTGAAATGAGGCAAAAATAGGGCTATTTGGAAAAAATTGAAGTTGAGTCTTCTCCCTATAGGATTCCGAAATTTGAGATTAAAAATTCTACCTTCCGAACTACTGCCTAAATCATAAGTGGTTTTATAGGATCGGAAAGAGAGTTATAATAAATAAAAGCTGGTGTTATCAAAAAAAAATGGATTTCATTAATTTTCTAGGAACTGGAGGTGCAAGATATGTTGTTACAAGACAGATTAGAAAATCAGGCGGAATTTGGGTATCACTCGACGGTTCAAACATTTTAATCGACCCAGGTCCAGGTTCTCTATCTTCATTATTTAGTAATAAACCTAAACTTAGTCCTTTGAATCTAGATGGGATAATTCTATCACATCGACATATCGACCATTCTAATGATATTAATATTATGATAGAGGCTATGACAAATGGAGGATATAAGAAAAGAGGAGAGATTTTGGCTCCTAAAGACGCTGTTTATAATGACCCTGTGATCCTAAAACATTTTAGAAACCATATTACGTCTATCAATATCCTTAAAGAAAAAGGTAAATATAAAATCGGAAATATCACAATATCTACTCCAGTTAAAAATATTCACGGGGTAGAAACATATAGCTTTAATATAGTAGGTAATAACAAATCACTTTCTATTATTAGTGATACAAAATATTTCGAGGGTTTAACTGACTACTTTAAAAGTGATATCCTTATAATTTATGTAGTGTTAAAAGACAGAAAAAAGAATGTTCTGCATCTTTCGATTAAAGATGTTGAAAAAATAGTAAATGAAAATAAGCCGCAGCTTACAATTCTAACTCATTTTGGTATGAACCTAATACGTTCAAATCCTGATAGGATAGCTAGAAGTATTACAAAAAGAACAGGGTGTAGGGTTATAGCAGCCAATGATGGACAAAGATTTGAAATTTAATTAAAAAAAAAATAACATAAATAATTAAAAGAATAATGTCAGAGATTGAGAAACTCCTTAGAAAATACACCAGAATCAATAATGAAAATGGAATTCCTAACTATGTCTTGAGTAGCTACAAAAAAGCGCAGTTCGATGAAGAAAAATCATTAGATTATCTATGGAAGATTCATAGTAGGGCTAAAGATATTAATCCACAGGAGTTAAAACCAGATAGCTCAATTTTAGATTTAAAAAAAGAAATTGCGTCTAGAGTATACGAAAGATGTAAATTTTGCGAGAATAAATGCAATGTTAACCGAAAGGGATGCATTGGTAAATGTAAGGTAAAGGAAGCCCACATTGCCTCAGAATTTCTTCACTTTGGTGAAGAATCTTTTCTAGTTCCTTCTTATACAGTGTTTTTTTCTGGTTGTACCTTTAAATGTGTTTTTTGTCAAAATTGGGATATTAGCCAACGGATAAAAGGATTGTATATTAAACCGGAACAGATGGCGGAATTTATTAAAAAAAATTATCATAAAGGTGCTAAGAATGTAAATTGGGTAGGGGGTGATCCTACGCCGAATATTCCTTACATCTTGGATGTTTTGGATTTATGTGATGTCTATCTTCCTCATATATGGAATTCTAATATGTATTGTTCAAAAAAAGCTATGTTTCTTTTAGAAGGAATCATTGATTTATATCTTACTGATTTCAAATATGGAAATAATGAATGTGCTAAAAGATATTCGAAAGTTAATAGATATATGGAGGTTGTAACCAGGAATCATAAGTTTGCTTATAAAAATGGTGATTTATTAATCAGGCATTTAGTTTTACCTAATCATTTGGAATGTTGTACTAAGCCTATTTTGGAATGGATTTCGAAAAATGTTCCTAATGCAGTTGTTAATATTATGGGCCAGTATCACGCTGAGTATAGAGCCAATGAATACAAAGAGATATCAAGAAGGATATATCCCAGGGAGATAAAAGATGCAATGGAATATGCAAAAGACCTGGATTTGTATTTAATTTAAAAGTGAATATATTTTTTTAGAGATAAAGTTCTTTTTCTTTTACTATTATTGCTTTTCCACCCACCAGTATTTTTTCTAAATTATTTTTAATTTCAACATGTATTCTACCAGGTTTTCCAATAAAATCTCCCTGTTCACAAATAAATCTTTCATTTTCTTTCAATAATTTATTTTTAAGAAGATAAATACATATTGCCTCATCTGCAGTACCAGTAACTGGATCTTCATTTATACCCTACATTGGAGCAAAAATTCTAGCATGGTAAAGGGGTTAATTTTCTATAGACTCAAAAGAAAAGACGTGGAAGCTTCCCACATTAATTTTTTTACATACTTTTTTTACTTTTTCAAAATCAGGTTTTAATTCTTTGAGAGTTTCTAAAGATTTAACACATATCGGAAGAGTAAATAAACCGGTGGACGCTATTTGTTGAGGCAGGGATAAATCTATTTCTTCCTTATTAATTGATAGAGAGGAGGAAACATCCGATATATCTAAATATATATCTTTAATTTGGGGTGTAGTCTGAACCATCATTATTTTTTTTACGTTTCCATTTTTTAAGGATATAAAAACGGGCAGATACACAATACCCAGCCCGAGTATTTTGAAATAAAACTTTTTAATCCAAAATATTTCGTTTTTTAGCTAAAGTATAGAAAGCAGCTATGGTGGCATGGCCGCAGATATCAATCTCTACCGTAGAAGAAAAAAATCTTACATTATACTCTGAATCATCGACCTTGTTTACAATTTCATATTTTAGATACTCTTTTCATTTGATTTTCAGATAAATCATAGTCATCTAAAAACCACTGCTGTGTTTCCGCCTTTCAGTTTATCACTGAAAGCATTTACTTTGAATGTTTTAATCTTCATCTCTTATAAATCCAACTTTTTTTTGAAAAACAATTTTTTTCAAAATCCGAAGCTAACTTCTTTTCGTAATCAGTTAAATCATCGTCTTCAAATTCAACATTAAATTCCTTCTCGAATCCTTTAGCCATGGCCTCAGATAAGGGTTTAAATGAAATTTGATATCCTAACTCATTCTTAATAGATGTAACACTTTCCTTTACATTGGCTATCATCTTATCCATTCTTTTCTCGTTTGGTACTTTCAATAACGAAAACATTCTTTCAATGTTTACATCCATTAAAACGGTTCCATGCTGTAAAACTGTCTTTTTTTTACGAGTTTGAGCATTACCAGATATCTTACGATCTTTTACGACTATATCATTTATTGGACGGTATCTACACTCAACGTCAATGTTTTCCAATCCGTATATCAAGGCTTTACATATACGACTATAACTATCCATTATGTTTTCCGGAATTGAACTATGAGATTCAGGAATAATTATGCTGTATGTTAGTTCATCTTCGTGAAATACGGCTCCTCCCCCTGTAATTCTTCTCACATAATCAACATCTTGTTTTTCACATTCTTTAATATCAATTTCATCTTTTAGACTCTGAAAATATCCTATAGAAATTGCGGGTGGATTCCATTGATAAAATCTTACAGTAGGCAATACTTTTTTTTCACTATTAGCAGTTAAAATTGCTCTATCAATAGCCATGTTTTTATATGCATCTTTTGCATTATCTATAATTAGACGCCATTTTTCTTTCATTTCTTAAAACACTTCATTATTCCTTTTGTTATTTGCTCAGCATTTACACCAATAAGTTTGAAATTATTTTCTTTTATCGTGAAATCAATTTGTTTTTCAATTTTTTCTTTTTCTAAAGGTATATTCTTAAGTTTTTTTTCAATTGTTTCTATAGATTCTTCTGGATATGCAAAAAAATCCCCTGTAATTTTGATATCATTTATTCTTCTTTTCTTATTATCGAAATCCAAACTAATTTTTAGAAGTTTACCTTTTGGTACTTTATAGGTTGTTTTAGCATTCATTTCAAAAAACCTAAATTGTTTTTTTATTTAAAAACATATTTTTTTAAATATCCTATTTTTATAACTTTAATGTATAATCAAGGTTATCATTGAAAAAACCTCATCCTACTTATTTTGTTTTTATATGAACTCTATTGCTTTATCTGCTCTGTAGGAGCTTCTAACCAATGGATCGGCTTCAACATGTTTAAATCCTATCTCCTTAGCTTTATCTTTTAATATTTCAAATTCTTTGGGTGTATAATATTTTTTAATCGGTGCATGTTTTTTAGTCGGCTGTAAATATTGCCCTATTGTTAAAAAATCTACGTTTTTTCTTGCTACATCTTTTATAGTTTGAATTATCTCTTCTTTTTTTTCTCCTAATCCTATCATAAGACCGGATTTAGATTTTATATTTTCATCTATTTTTTTGATATTTTCTAATAAATTCAGACTGGTATTATAATCTCCTTGCGGCCTGACTTTAGGAAACAGATCCTTGACGACTTCAATGTTATGGTTGACAACATCTGGCTTGCTGTCCATTACAGTTTTCAGATCATTTATATTGCCTTTAAAATCCGGTATAAGAACCTCAATTTTACATCTTGGGTTTTTATTTCTGATTTTATTTACAGTCTCCTTAAAAAATGAAGCTCCGCCGTCTTTTAAATCATCACGAGTCACTGAGGTTACTACCACATAGTTCAATCCAAGAGTTTTCACACTTTCGGCAACCTTAGTAGGTTCCTCAGGATTCAAAGAGTTAGGGGTTCCACTTTTTACGTTGCAATACTTACAGTTCCGGGTACAAGTATCTCCTAATATCAAAAAAACTGCCGTTCCTCTACTGAAACATTCTCCAATATTAGGGCATTTAGCCTCTTCACAAATTGTATTCAACTCAGCCTTTCTAAGCAACTTTTTCATAACGGAATATTTTTTTCCTTTGCCGATTTCGACTTTTAACCAATCTGGATGTCTTCTACCCATAAAACTATACGCCCATTGTAACTCTTAAAAGATCCCTTAATCCTGGTGAAAAACCTAGTATTAGGATTCCCATTTTCAAAAGATTAACTAAATTTGTATATTCTTTTAATTCTTCCCTGTATAATATATCAAAGGCATATATTATAAAGATTATTAG
>JAZKSQ010000113.1:0-5300 GCA_036625995.1 Thermoplasmatota archaeon
CCGAAAATAGAGGCCAGGATTTTATTGATAACAGATATTAATAATATCTCCCCTATAAATCGAGGGTTATCCGTGTTTTTTGCTCATCCATTATGTTTTGTTGAACAGCAGGTATTGCGGGCATCATCAACATCAGGAAAGCCACAAATAAGGCTCCCCCTGTTAAAAATATTTTTTTCTTTTCCATATTCTTTCAACACCTCCTTTTTTAGAAAGAATAATTGCCTATTTTTCTTCTTGGATGATTTAAAATTCTAGCTATCGATGAGTGGATTAATTCCTAACTTAGCTGTAATATAACTGACAAGGGCTATACTACTATATATTAGGAGTAATAATAATGGTTTATCAAAGTCTAAGTTTAATTGTAGATTTGTCCGATAGTCATTTAAAGCATTTTTTATTTGTTGGGGTAAATGGATTTGTGATTGATGAGATTTAGGATATTGTATTGTTGATTGAACGGCAGGTATTGCGGGCATCATCAACATCAAAAAAGAAACAAGTAAGGTACCACTTATAACCAATCTCTTTTTATTAAACATTCTTTTTTATACCTCCGTTTTTCAAACACATAAAGTAATACATAACTCTAGCACTGATATATAAATCTTTTTGATGTACTCGTTTAAAGTATACTAATTTAACATAATTTATATTTATTTATACCTGTTGTATCTTTGGGCTTCATCTCGAAACTATTTTTTTTTAATTGAATTGATTTCAATTATTTAGATAAGGTTGTGGATGAAGCCACACAATCTATAAAGAATACGAATAAATGCAAATAAATACAGAAAAAATACGGTATTGATAGAAGTAGATGAGGGAGTTTTTTTGGGATGTAGATCGTGTAACTTTGGAGCCAATAATAGAAAAAGAGGAGTTGGGCAGCATTTAGCAATGATGGTTATTGGTGTTGTTATATCAGCTTCTATTTTAGGTGGCATTGTTAGTTATTTTATTTAAAGCATTGATAAGAGCGCTATATATGGGGATAAGAGTAAAAATTAATTTAAAAAATCGATATATACCAATACCTTTAATCTTTGTTTTTCCATTATCTTTAAATAAACCTCATGTAGCTATTTTTTGATGGTATCTAAACTGTCAGATGAAACTATTGAAAAAATAAGGAAGTTGGTACGGGATGGAAAGTCGAAATGTAGCGTGGCCAGGGAAACAGGGCTTTCAGTGGGAGCAGTATGTAAATACACCAAGGATCTACCCAATCATAGTGAAAAAGTCTCTTGTATCAGAGGTAGGGAAGTTGGTGTTTTGAAAAAATCCTACGTAAGGGATATGCTCTGCCTAGAGAGGGTGGAAAAATTTTACTTAGACTACGGAAAAAACTCCCTATGATTAAACGGGCAGAGTACAAGGCGAAATCTGTTTATTATCTGGAATACAGGAAGAAGGACGCTCTGCGTGCTTTGGTTAAAAACAGTATGCCCCGCGCAGTCAGCTTCTATAATCCATCTTCAGCGTGTAAGGTGTTCAACGTGGATTTATCCAAGAGGGAGAAAAAAGAGATGTTGAATAAAAAACAAAGTGGGTGAGGAAGAGTCTTCTATTGTTCGTCTGGAGAAGGGAGGTTTTTTTGTCTTCACGTAAACGCTGCCAGTCCAACATCGATGAGTTTTATGGTGAAGAAGACTTCTTTGGTAAAAATCTGAGTTCTGAATCTGAAAAAAGTGATGATTCTGAGGATGGTTCTCTCCTGTCAGATGGTGATTCCTTGGTAGATTTTTACGTTCGGATGTACTGCATATCCAGTACCTCCGAAAGTAGGTTTTAGAGATTGTATTTTTTGATAGTTAACTTTTCGCCGTTTTTCTTAAAATAAGTTAGATCTTTTTTATTTTCATCATTGTCGAAAGACATTTTAGCTCTTTTTAGCCGACTATTGTTATTTTTATAAGCTCAGGTAATGATTAATTCTTTATTGAAACAAAAATTAGTAGAATATTTAAATATATCATAAAGTGTTATAAAAAATTATTATGGTTTCAATATCATTATAAAAAATTTTTTATAAATATTTATATACAATTAATGAATTTATATGGGCTAATGTATCATAGAAGGTGAAAAATAATATGGATAGAAAAACTATTATGGCAGCAATTACAATTTTCGTAGCGATTTCCTTAGTAGCTCTTTCATTTCAGTATATTATGGTGCCTAAACAGTTGAATCTTAACGTTGCCTCTGCGGAATCCTCTAATGAAGGATTAGATCCTGATGTTTTAGTAAACCAATCGGTAGCCCAGACATTTCAGGATTTATACGAGCTATCAAGTTTAGAAAACATATCGCTGGTTTCCGCAGAAAGTCTGATTGTGTCATATTATCAGCTTACTGGAGATGAAATCAATAATGCTTCTAATGTCTCTGAGCAACAGAAAACTATTATACTCAACGATGCGCAGAATGAATTAAATCAAAGTATGCAGATGTTAGAGGATAATAAACCGCTGCTCTCAGATAAGCAATATTATACTGGAATGAATGCGATGCAAAAAACAAAACAGACAATTTCCAACGGTGGAGGAGGCAATTTTACTTGCAATGGTCTAAGATTATCAGCCGGTATTTTATTCATTCTTTCTGCTTGGTTTGATTTGAATGGTTATCCTGATAAAGCTGATCAATTGGATGATGCTGCTGAGAGCCTCAGTGATGCAGCGGATGAATGGGGTTGTCCTCCATTACTCACTAGTTCTTCTGTTATTTGTGCGGCAGCTAATGTAGTTGATGCAGACTATTCATAGAATACGACAGAATCCTACACTACTCTTGTTAACGCTACAATAGACGATGAACCATCAGATACTAGCTGGGGCGATTGTCCTTGCAATGATACTTAATACCTATTAGTATCTAAACTGGTATCTAAAAATAAATATCATTTTTTCATTTTAATCTAAGTATATATAAAATAAGAAAAAAATCTTTATATATTTTATTACAATATAATCTAATTGGAGGTTATTATTATGAAAAAATATAAAAAATGTTTCTTTTCAACTTTTAACGCTCTGATTTTGGTCTTTATTGTATTCTCTTGTGTTTGTTCTAGTAACATTGTTTCACCTCAATCTTTTGCTGATAACTCTCCTATAACTGTAGATGATGATGGAGATGGAGACTTTCAAAATATCCAAAAAGCCATTGATCTAGCAAACAGCGGCGACGTTATCAAAGTATATAGTGGGAGATATACTGAGGATGTATTGATTTCTAAGCCTTTATCTTTGATAGGTGTTGAAAAAGAACTGGGAGAAGGCAACGATACTGGAAAACCCTTACTAGTTGGTGATAGAATGGCGATACATATTTTCCATACGCATACTGTTGAGGTAAGCAATTTTAGTATTCAAGATAGTAGGTTCGGTATCGCCATAAATTGCTCTTCAAATTGTACAATAAAAGGAAACTATATAAGCAATAACAAAGACGGTATTTTTAGACTTGGTAAATTCTCTGACATTATTTGGGGAAGAAAAATTGTTGATATTACCTTAAAAGAAAACCATATCATAAATAACGGGATGGGTATCGGAGCTGTTTTTACTTTTTCAGGCCTTATAGAAGGTAACAATATAGCCTATAATAAGCAAGGGGGACTGGCGGCTATGTTTTCTGGTAATATACTTGTTAAAGAAAATAATTTTATCGAAAACGGTAAATCTTGCGGGTCTTATTCAGTGACCCAGGCCATGTCTTTTCTTTCCAGTTCTTCATTTTCCCATAATTTTTGGAGCGACTGGCAGAAAGATACTCCTAGAGAGATACCTTTGTTTAAAAAAGATCGGAATCCAGCAGATGAACCATATGATATACCTGTATAAGTCCACGTTAATTAATTCAATTTTTTTTATGCTAATTTATAGTCTAAGACGTAACTTTTTTAATTAAGTAGTCTCTATTCCTTCATGAGATGATAATTCATGAAAGGAAGACCTGTAGAGAAAACTCCTAAAAAGTATCTGACACTTGAGGAACTTAAAGCGATTATCCAGGAGAAAAGAAAAGATGCTAAAATGCTTAAACGACTCCTGTTCATCAAGTTTCAATACAAAGGCGAGCCAGTACCTCAAGCAGCCGAACGAGTAGAAGTCTCTGATGTGACAGGATACAATTGGCTAGAACGATGGAATGAAAATGGTGTAAAAGGACTCAAACCACAGTATTCGGGTGGTCCAAAACCAAAATTAGACGATGGTCAACGAAAAGAGTTAAAGAAAATTCTTGAAGAAAGAAATAACTGGACAAGGAAAGAAATAGATAACCTGATCAAAGAGAAATTTGATGTAAGTTATTCCGATAGACACTTAACAAGGATTCTAAGAGATATGGGTATGAATTGCAGTAAACCCTATCAATAAGACTACAGACGGCCAGATGATGCTGAAGAAAAGTTAAAAAAAAGTAGAGAAAGCACTGAAGAATAAAGATCCATCAGAGATCATAATTGGTTTTCTTGATGAAACATCTCCTCAAAATAAAGCGAATACCCAGAGACTATGGGCATTTGGAAAGCCACGGCAAGAGAAGAATACAGCAAAACTAAGAGCTAACACCTTTGGTTTTTATTCCCTAAATGGCAAGAGTGTTATTGACTTTAAAGAGCGAGCTAGAAAAGAAGATGTATGTGAATTTCTTGAACTGATTCGAGAACACAATCCTGAAAAAGAAATCATTCTTCAACTGGATAATTTCCCATCTCACTGGGCTAACAAGACCAGAGACAGGGCTGAAGATCTAGATATTACTCTGATTTTTCAACCATCATATTCTCCTGATCTAAATCCTATTGAGTACATCTGGAAGAGCATCAAGAGGAAATTATCTCCACTCTTGATTGAGTACATAGATATGTTTGAAGAGGTGATTGAAAAATTCTATAGACATTTTGCCCTAAAATCTAGTTATGCAAAAAGTTGGATCAAAAAATTCCTGCCTATTAAGTTAAAGAAGTTATGGCAATAACTATAATCTACAAATTTCGGTCTGAAAAATTTTAAAATATCTAATTTTTTTCATTATTTTTAAATAAATCTTAGAAAGCTATCTGTTGATGGTATCTAAAAAACTATCTGAGGAAAAAATAAAACGGATTAGAGAATATGGTGAGAGACGGTCTTTCTAGATGCCAGGTTGCTAAGAAGACTGGTTTGTCAGCTAACGTGGTAAGCAAATACACGAGGGATCTTCCTAAACCCAGGGATAAAACTCCGTGTATAAAAGGTAGGGAGATAAAGTTTTTAACAAGATTTTTACGTAAAGGATATGCT
>JAZKSQ010000114.1:0-5283 GCA_036625995.1 Thermoplasmatota archaeon
CGGAATCAAAGGCATAAATCAAATTAAAAAAGCAATGGCAAATATAAAAAAAATCAAACCATTAATTCTTTCCAGACCAGAAAAACAAATTTACGATAAAGAAGAGATAAACCAGCTGTTAGAGAAAACCGATGGAATTGGAGAAAGCAGCATATCAGACTGGAATTATTCAGAACTAAAAAAAATCGCTGATCATGTAAATAAAAAAAGAAAAAAATTTGGTCTACATGCAAGCGAAGGAAAAAGAGAAGATATCGATAAAATACTTGACCTTAAACCCGACTTTTTGGTACATATGAACAAGGCAAAAAAAACCGATCTAGAACTGTTAAAACAAGAAAATATCCCTCTAGTAGTTTGTCCAAGATCAAACAATTTTTTTAACATCAAAACAAGATATAAACTGCTCAAAGAAACAGATTTAAATCTAGTTATAGGGACAGATAACTGCATGATAAACTACCCCAGTATTATAAATGAAATTAAATACATAAAAAAACAAACAAATGTTTATAGTTTAGAAGAACTTTTAAAAATGGTTACCTATAACCCAAGAAAAGTTTTAAATCATAATTGGAGTATTACCCCACCTCCATTGTTTCAGTCATTTGTGGTATTAGACAAAAAAAATTTGAATATCCTCTATATTTTCAGAAAAAAAACTATTGGATAAAAAAAAATAAATTAACGTAACTGAGGGATGAAGAAAAGTGAAAGTAAAAGATATCATGTCAAAAGACCTTATAGTGGGTCATGTACCGGGAAAAATAGAAGATGCACTTGAAATCTTAGCTCAACACAACGTATCCGGTATCCCCATACTTAAAAAAGATACAAAAAAAGTAGCTGGTGTTTTAACAAGATCTGATATATTCAAGAATCCTGACGAAACGCAACTAGCACTAGTGATGAAAAAAGACTTTCAATATATAAAACCAGACGACGAAATCAAAAAGGCAGCTAAACTATTTTATGAACATAGAATACATGGTTTACCTGTAATAAACGATAAAGATGAACTTGTTGGAATAATAAGTCCAACAGAAATTTTAAAACAGTTATCAGAAAAAGAAGATGATACTGTAGAAAAATACTATACTAATAGAGCAGCACCTGTATATGAAGAAACTCCGATAAATGTAGCTATGGAGATAATAAATATTACACATCAAAATGCATTACCAGTAATAGGTGAAGACCTAAAGTTAAGCGGTATAGTCACCGATGGAGACGTATTTAAATTAGGTAAAGTAAAAGAAGGAATTGAAAGCTCAAACTTAGGGATGGGAGACGATGAAGACCAATGGACCTGGGAAGGAATAAGAGACACAATTAGACTATATCATGCAACCTCAGAAATAAAATTTCCAAAGATACCAGTCAAAAAAATAATGGTTAAAGACGTACTGAAAGCATTAAGAACAACACCGGTATGTGAAACAGCTAAAAAAATGGTAAAAAAAGATATAAGCCAAATACCGATTGTCAACGACAACAAACGACTTATAGGTATGATTACAGATATCGATCTAATGCCCTGCCTATATTAAAAAAACAATAAAACACACACAAATATTCATTAATCTAAAAAAAAATACAATTTGGAGAAACAAATCTTTATGTCTCAGGATATCTACGAAAAAATAATAACAATCTCTAAAAGAAAAGGATTTTTTTATCCCTCATTTGAAATATACGGGGGATCAGCAGGATTCTACAGCTATGGCCCTCTAGGCTCCAGACTTAAACAAAACCTAGAAAAAAAATTCAGAGAATTTTATTTATTAAAAGAAGACTGCCTAGAAATAAATACACCTAACATCAACTTGTATGAAATACTTGAAGCTTCTGGACATGTAGAAAAATTCACCGATTTAACAGTTGATTGTAAAAAATGCAATCAATCATACAAAGCAGAAGATCTATATGAAGAAGAAATACCTGTAAAAGAAGCAATAAAAAAAGAAATGGTTAAATGTCCGCAATGTGGAAAAATACTTGAAAATCCATATCCTGTAAACCTTATGTTTTCTACAGAAATCGGTATAGGAAATACAAGAAAAGCATTTTTAAGACCTGAAACCGCGCAAGGAATTTTTACAGGTTTTCATTTATTATACCGTTATGGAAGAGAAAAACTCCCACTGGGAGTAATACAGATAGGTGAAGGATATAGAAACGAAGTATCACCTAGACAGGGAATAATCAGGCTAAGAGAATTCTCAATGGCAGAAGCTGAAATCTTTTTTGATCCAGAAAATAAAAAACATCCCAGCTTCCTTGAAGTCAAAGATGATAAAGTAAAACTTTTTGACAACGAAAACGAAATAGAACTAACTTTAAATGAAGCCGTAAATAAAGGAGTAATAAACAACCAAGCTTTAGCATATTATATGAACCTTACACAGAAATTTCTAATGCATATTGGCATCAATCCCGATAAATTTAGATTCCGTAAACATGCAGAGGATGAATTAGCTCACTATGCTCAAGAATGTTGGGATGCAGAAATATACAGTGAAAGATTCGGATGGATTGAATGTGTAGGTATAGCAGATAGATCAGCATATGATCTAACCTCTCATATAGAAAAAACAGGCATCGACATGCATGCAATGAGAAAATTTGAGACTCCTAGAAAACACAAAATAAAAAAAATCGAGCCTAACATGGGTATACTGGGACCAAAATTTAAGGATGCAGCTGGAGAAATAAAAAAGAAATTGGAAAAAAAAGATCCTGAAAAAATAAAAGGCAAAGAAGAAATTAAGATTACTGTGAAAGGAAAAGAATACACCATAAAAAAAGAAGCATATGATATAGTCGAAACAGAAGAAAAACAGTTTGGAGAAAAATATATCCCACATGTGATAGAACCTTCGTATGGAATGGATAGAATTTTTTATTGCCTTTTAGAACATAGTTACCATGAGACTACCAAAGAAGGAGAAGAATATCATCTGTTGAAATTTAAACCTGAAATAGCACCGATCAAAGCAGGGGTTTTTCCGTTGATAAAAGATGAAGGACTCATTGAAATAGCAAAAAAAATAGATAAAAATCTACGTAACAACAAAATAAATACTGCTTACGATGAAAGTGGAAGTATAGGTAGACGGTATGCTAGAATGGATGAAATAGGGACACCTTACTGCATCACTGTAGACCATACAACTCTAGAAGATGACACAGTCACTATAAGAGACCGTGATACCACTAGACAAGAAAGAATCAAAATAAAAGATATCGTCCAACATTTGAAGGAAAAAATAGAATAAAAAGACAGTTGTAATTAAAATTAATTTATCTAAAAAAAAACATAGATAGTTTTTCAGAAAAAAATTATAGAATAGCTATTACTTGATATTATAGGATTCATCTGCTGGATTACGGTCTTTTTTAAACAAAGGTATCTCTCTTGGAGTGTCTTTCTGCCAGTCACTCCAAAAGTTATGTGAAAAAGAAGTCGCCAATGAAAAAACAGATACTACCTGTGAAACTGCTGGTTCCACGCCATTTTCAATAAAATTATTTTTCTCAACCAGTACTTTCCGAACAAACGCAATACCCAAACCTACCATCTCATTATAAGCTATACTGTTCCCTTCTAAAATGATACAAGACGAAGCAAATGAGGGCCCTATTACTACACCAGCATAATTGTTAAAGATGTAGTTTCCAGTTACAGAAATATTAAAAACCCGTTCATTGTCAACAGACTGGATTTTCATACCAGAGAAGGTACAGTTACTTATATTATTCTGTTTTATGCTACAATGAAAAGAATCAATTAGGATTACACCAAAGCTACTATTTTGAATACTGAAATTACTAACTTCAACCATCTGAGTATGAGAAACATTAATCGCTGTCTTATTACTCCCTAATATTACCGGTTTACCCATATCACTGCCAGCACCTAATTCTTCCTCAACACCTATCAAAGATAAAGATTTATTTATCTCTATATTTTCTATGTAGGTACCACTATATACCTTGATAATATCTCCTTCGGTAGCTACATCTACAGCTTTTTGGATACTCTGAAAATCTCCATCACCATCATCATCCACAAGAACAATGTGGCTATCGTTCAAAGCAGTAGAAACAGTTGGAAATAACAAAAGAATGAAAAATAAAAGACAATTAACTATTTTTTTCATATAACTATCTCCCTCATTATAATATATAAAATAAATTATTTTAATTTTTTGTTTACTTTTAACAGGTATCACAACTTCCATCAGTTGAGTTAGTGGTACTTGTAATATTTACGCTTACACCAGCCACCGAGGCTGTAGTTTTAACTACATTAGTTCCACTAACAAGAGGAGGGCATCCAAAAATATTTGCAAAAGCTTCCATAATCGATCCAAGAGTCATTCCCTGATTAACCGTATCTTGTTCTCCTATAATTACACCAACAAGCGCACAGAAGTAAAACCAGAGAGCTAAGCTATGCAAACCTATGCAATACCAAGGAATGTTAGGTTGGAAAGCAGGAGAATCATTTTCTAGCAAAGTGGCATTATTGTTAAGATAAGAATGTGTCTCGTTACATATATTTACCCCTGTTTGATAGAAAGAAGTTGTAAGATTATCCTTATTTTTCTTAAAGAAAGCCAATGAATCATTTACTCTTTTATGTACTTCATTTTTTAGTTCATTCTCTGAAAGATTGCTGAGGTTAACTCCATACTCCTTTCTATAAATTCTAATTGATTCTTCTTGAGAAAAATTAGCAACATTTTGAAAATATTCGATCATCTGCCCAGCGGGAGTAATTAAACTAATATTAATGCCAGATAGGTTATTGCTTTTTCAAAAAATCCTTTTTCAGTATTATTAGCTAATGTAGTTAAATTCATTGGTTTTCTTTCATTCGCATCCGAAGCAATAAAGGGATTATCTTCAGTTGCTTGCTCCGAATAGCCCAAAATACCAACATGTAGGGGAATAGCCAAAAGAAGAGCTGCCACAACAAAAGCTATCATTGGTGTCAAAAACTTTCTCTTTTTCCAAAATTGTTTTTTCATATCTTTTTCAACTCCTTTTCTTAAAAATATTTTTATAACTATAAATATTATTGACAAATATAAAAGTTACTAAAATATCATTTTTTTTTATTAAGGACTAACATGTTGTTTTTAAAACATTTTAAGATTAATTTATAAACTCTATTATTTTTTGTTCCAAATAAAAACACTCCAGTATATTCCACCAAGATATAAACAGCATTACATACCATAATGGCCTCCAAAAGACTAATCTAGGGTTATCAGT
>JAZKSQ010000115.1:0-5282 GCA_036625995.1 Thermoplasmatota archaeon
ACAGTCACCCGGGTATCTACTCCCATTCTCGTTTCTATTTCATTTGCTATATGATGACCGACCCCACCAAGTTGTTCATGTCCAAATTGATCTTTTTTATCTGATTTGGTGATGTTTTCTTCCATTTTTATTGGTTTGGCTCCTTCTGCCACAACAACTATACTAAAAGTTTTTCCTCGGTTATATCTTTTTTTTATGTTTTTACATACTTGCTCTATATCGAATTTTTCTTCAGGAATTAATATTTCATCAGCTCCGCCAGCTATACCTGCCATGGTAGCAATCCATCCTGCATGTCTACCCATTACTTCAACTACAATTACTCTATGATGTGACTCAGCAGTAGTATGAAGGCGATCTATTGCTTTTGTAGCAATACTTACAGCTGTATCAAAACCAAAGGTATATTCTGTCCCAGATACGTCGTTATCGATAGTTTTCGGAACTCCTACGACTGGAGTACCTTTTTCATGTAATTTAGAAGCCACACTTAATGTGTCATCTCCACCTATGGCTACGATAGCATCTATTCCAAACTTTTTGATGTTGTCAAACATCTTTTGTTCGTCTTCTTTGTTTTTGAAAGGATTAGTTCTTGATGTTCCAATAATAGTTCCGCCTTTAGGTAAAATACCTGATACAGTATAATCAGTTAAAAGCTCCATTTCCCCTTTTATCAATCCGTCCCATCCATTTTTTATTCCTATTATATCCCATTCATACTTTATTGCAGTTCTCACAACAGCTCTTATAACTGCATTCAAACCGGGACAGTCTCCTCCTCCTGTCAATATCGCAATCTTGTTCATATATTAAATCTATCCTCCATGTAATTTTTATCTAGGATAAGGTTTTATTAAAATCATTTTTTTATTTTATGTCCTCTTTTGTTTTCTTCTCATCTAATTTTTCTTCAAAACTTCGTCTGAAAACATTTTTAGTACAGGAAGAATATTCTAAATTTTCGTCATTATTATTTTCTTGATTATCTTTTTTGACATAATCTACGTTTTCTTTTTTATCGACGATCTCTTGACAAAGATCAATTAATCCCTTTCCTTCTGATTTTATTGCTCCATCAGTTTCTGAAATTTTTTGTTCTTCAACATTTTTATTTAAATTAGCGTCTTCCCGATTTTTCTCATCGATTAAATCTCGGATGTCATCAAGACCTTTTTTTGTATTCAAATCTTTTTTTTCCAAATTTTGTGCTAAGTTATTTTCTATAGTAGGTTTGTTATATACTTTATCGATGAGAGTATTTACAGTATCAACTTCTTTCCAAAGAGCTTTATGTTGTTCTTTTTCCAAATTTTTATTTTTGATTTCTCCTGTTCCTACAGATTTATTATTCAGAATTTTTGTTTCGTCAACCTTATTTTTAAGATTTTTGATTAAATTATCTTTTATTCTAATCTTTTTCTTATAATCTGCTAAATCTTCTTTGAGATTTTCTAATTTATGTTGATGTTTTTGTATTTTAGTCTGAAGTTTTTTAACTTCTCCTTCTCTTTTGTCAAGATTAATTTTTTTCTCATCTATAATTTTTTGTTTTTGTGAAATATCTTTTTTCAGAGTATCTATATTTTGATTTGTTTTAAGAAAGTTTATTTCTTTATTAGATAATTGTTTTTGCATGCCAGATATTATTTTATTTCTTTGATCTATATCATTTTTAAGATCCTTAATTTGATTTTTTCTTTCTTGAAGTTCATTATTTAACTTTTCTAGTAGTTGTTGTCTATCTAAAAGAGTTAAGTCCTTTTCATGAAGTTTGTCCTTAACCTTAGATAAAGCCTGGTTTTTTTCAACTTTTTTAACATGGTTTTCTGATAGTTGGTTTTTCAAATTTTCGATAATTTGGTTTCTAGAGTTTATCTCTTTTTCTAAACTACTTTGCTGTTGATTTAGAACATCAATTTCTTGTTGTAGGTTTTCAATCTTTTTTTGTTTTTTCACTAGTTTATTATTTTTATTTTCAAGTTTTTGTACAGTCTCGATTAAATCTGTTTTAGCTGTTCTTTGTCTTTCTTCAAATTCCTCCATTTTTATTTTATGTCCTTTAAGTTCTTTTTCTTGTTTTTTAATATGTTCTCTCAGTATAGAATTTTCGTTTTGTTTTTCCTCTATCTTTTTATCTTTCATTTCATTCTCTCTTTTTTTCTTATCAAGTTCAAATTTAATTGGGGAGATGGCTTTTTCTAAATCATATTTTTTAGCTTCGCTTTCATGTAAAGTATTTCTAAGATAATTTAATTCGTTCTTTTGCAGTTCTATATTGTTTTCCTTTCTTGAACATTCGTCTTTTAATCTCTGTATTTTAAACTCTTTTTCTTCCAGTTCGGCCTGGCTTTTTCTCCATTCATTGTACAATTTTTGTATTCTCTGTTTTTGTGTCTTTAAATCTGAATATTTCCTTTCAAGTTCTTCCATTATACTATTTATTTCGTCTCTTTTATTGTTTATTTTTTCAAAGGTCTCTAAAAAATCTGAATTATTCAAATTATCTCCCCTGTCATTTTTAATAACTTTAGGATTATTGCCTTTTTTATTTAACTTTTTTTCGAAAATCCCTATATTGCCCGCTATTTTTCCGCCAACAAAATATGGTTTTGATTTAACTTTAACTGGGGTATCTTTTCCTTCTTCGTTTATTATGTTTATCTTTATTGGTGAGTGGTTTTCCAATAAATTGATAAATTCTGTTTTTTTTATTTTAAAAGGAAGAAAAGATTCATTTTTTATATTCGTTCCGATAATATTTTTCCTTGAAACATTTAAATCTGTACAAAATTCATCATTTACATCTATAAATTTCCCGTTTTTATTAACTATAAACGAAGGTTTTTCTATTGTATCAATATCTTTATTATCTTCCAAGTTAGAAGACATATCTTTATCTGCATCCTCTTTATGATTTTTTTCCATCTATATTTCTACCTCGTTTCTCCCGTAATTTATAGCCATAACTATATGAACTGGGAATGGGATTTCGAATCGTAAAGTATAGGGTTTGTTTTATCCCCTCCACCTAAACTTCAAATCAAAAAAGACTTTCTTTGTATAAATAACTTTTTTTTATTTGTCTAAATCAATTATGTATACTGTTTTAAAATCTGAAGTGATTAACTGATCATTGTAAAAAATATTTTCAGATTGAAAGGGAATATTCAGATAATAGTCAATAAAATCTGTTTTTTTGCCACTGGGGTCAAAATACCATACGTTCTTTCCATTGTTTTTATCAATTGCATATATTTTACCGTCGTCGCATCCAAAAATAATCAAATCTTTGTAGCTTATAGGCCTGTTTTGTATACTTGCTTGACAACAATATTTCCAGTTAAATTCTCCATTCTTTTTATCTAGGGAATAAAGATTATTATCCATTGAACCAAAATAAACGTTTTCTTTATCTAAATAAGGTCTTGAATTAATTCCCCATCCCGTCTCGAATTTCCATTCCAAATTTCCTCTATTTCCATCTACAGCGTAAATATAATTATCCCAGGATGTTAGATAGATGGTGTTTTCATCTAAAACTGGCCTTGATGAAACTATTCCATCCATAGAAAAATTCCAGGTTATTGATTTTTCTTTAAGATCTATTTTAGTACAATTTTTATCATAACTAACATAAAGATATTTTTCTAGATTGTTAGAGAGCAATATGTTTTTATTTTTCTGTTTAGTTAAATTTAAACTCCATTTTATTTCAAGATTACTTTTTTGGATTTCGTATATTTTTCCATCATTTGTCCCAAGATAGAGATGTTTTTTGTAAGAAACTGGTTTTGAAGTAATTGCCCCAATCTTTTTTTCCCTGATTATGGTTCCGTTAAGGTTTATAACCTTTAACCCTTGGTTGTCACCAATGAATATCTGGTTGTTAAGTATGATTGGGTCTGTAGGATTCATTCCAATATTTACAGACCAAATTAGATTTCTTTTCTTTAAATCCAGAGCTAGGAGTTCTCCATCATTTTTTGTTTTGTATAAAATATTTTCTTTTATTTCACTATAAGTTTTTGAAGGGATAGAATAGTTCTCATAGTTATATGTCCAGTTGTATGACTTGTTTTTATTTTGATCAATAGGGGAACTATTGATTTTTTTGTCTTTTCCATCGGGTATTCCATATAATTTTATCCATCCAGCAGGATTTTGGTAATTAAGAATTTTTTTTCTTTCATCTAAATTTTCGACTGGTAATTCTTTTCCAGCGGGATTTCCAGAATGGATCCATATACCATTTTCTGAAATTAAATCAGAATCTGTTATTTTACAATCAGTTGAATAAGATGATATAGGTGGTGTTGACATTATTTCTTTGACTTTTTCGATATCCATTTTTCCGTAATATTTGTTTCCTAATTCTTCGAATTTGATGTCTCTTCCGCACGGCCTATATTTGGGAAAGTCATAAATATATGTTTTTGACCCTGCAACCATATATAAAAGTATATCTTTTAATATATCTTGGAGATGTATTTTTTCAATTCTTACTGAGAGATTCATTGGATTGTTAGCAGACCAATAAAAACCGTTTTTTGTCCTAAATATTGCACTTTCATATAATCCTAATTCATATCTGGCTATTTCTCCAGTATTTTTATCCCCTATGAGCCAAACCGCATTCATACACCCATCATTTCTATTTTTTAGATTGTAGATTACGTCGTCTATGGAATCCCCATATTGTATTGCTTTCCTAGCTCTTATTGCAAGAGGCAATCCTTTAGAATTCCAGGGCCCTTGTGGACATGTAGTTTCTAAAAAAGCTATACCTTCACTATTTTGGTAATAATCATGATCACTCCATATGTAACCGGGTGCTGAACTCATCATGAATCGATTTCCCTCAGAAGGATTAACATCTAAAATAAAGCTCCATCTTGTTGTTATATAGTATGTCCACCACCATAGACTTCCTCCGTCTCTTGTACTCCACATTGAATTTGAGATTATCATTTGTCCATTTGTGGTAGCGTTTCCTGTAGCTATGAACCCGTTACATTTATGAGAAATAGGTTTTTCAATAAAATAACTTAAAAACTCTTTGTTGTTTACACCTTTAAATTTGGAAAAAGTATCTTTTATTTCATTTAAAAAATTTAACAATGGATTTACTCCTTTTCTTAATCTCCACCCAGTTATTTTTGAAAGTAATTCATACATTTCGTTTGAGGTGATTACATCAAGATAGTCAATTTTTCTACCATAAAAACTAATATTCCTGGAGTTTATACCATCAGTTATACCCTGTATTTCTTTTTTGTATT
>JAZKSQ010000116.1:0-5237 GCA_036625995.1 Thermoplasmatota archaeon
AGAATAAAAAAACAATCTTTTTATAACTATTTATTTTTTTTAAATAAGGTATAGAGCCTGTCCGAGTATTATCTAGAGAAATAGTTGTGTGAACAGGGGGGGTAAATACTTTATTCTTTGAAATATTCTGGATATTTAAGTGGAATTATGGCTAAGAAATATCGAGATTATGATCCTGAGCAGACACTTTTGTTGTCACCTAATATCCGAGATTGGCTGCCAGATAATCATCTGGCAGTATTCATCGACGAAATCGTCGATGAATTAGATTTATCACCTATTTTCGATTATTACGAACAGGAAGAACGTGGAAATCCACCTTATCATCCTGCGATGATGACGAAAGTTCTATTCTATGCCTACTGCATCGGAATGCCATCCTCCAGAAAGATAGACAAAAGCATGTATGAGGATGTAGCCTTCCGATACCTTGGAGCAGGGAACTTTCCCGATTATAGAACTATCAGCGACTTCAGGAAAATACATCTCGATGTTTTAGGAGATCTGTTCGTTCAAGTTTTGAAGCTTTGCGGTGAAGCTGGTCTAGTAGAACTAGGAACCGTTGCATTAGACGGTACCAAAGTAAGTGCTAATGCTAGTATGGAGAAAACAAAAGAGTACGAAACTCTTTGTAAGAAAGAGGAAGACTTAGAAAAGGCTGTTAAAGATATGCTGGAAAAAGCTGAGAAAACAGACAAGAAAGAAGATGAAATCTATGGTAAAGACAAACGAGGTGATGAGTTACCAGAGGGATTCAGAGAAAAAGAGGAAAGGTTGAAACGGATAAGAGAAGCAAAACGACGACTTGAAGAAGAACAGAAGGAAAAACGGGAAGATTACCTAGAAAAGATGGAAGAAAGAAAAGAACAAGAAGAAAAAACCGGTAAGAAAATCAGAGGAAGAAAACCAAAAGAAGTATCAGAGGAACCTGAGGAAGATGCAAAAGCAAACACTACTGATCCAGATAGTCGAACGATGAAAACCCGCAAAGGATTTATCCAGGGATACAATGGACAAATCGTTGTTGATTGTGATTCACAGGTTATCGTTGCTGAAGATATAGTCCAAGATCACAATGACAAACAACAGCAGTATCCTATGATGAAAAAAGTACATGAAAATACTGGAAGATTTCCTAAAAACGCTACTTTGGATGCTGGATATTGGGATGAGGAAAGCTTGAAAGATATTTCTCTATACACGGAACTCTATGTAGCTACTGAAAAAGACTGGAAAGAACGGAAGAAACTCCGGGATCAACCACCGCCTAGAGGGGAAGAATACCTAAAGATGCTACTTATAAAGAACGGATGGAAAGGAAATTAAGAACTAAAAAAGGCAAAGAAATCTACAAAAAGAGAAGTACCTCTGTTGAAACAACCTTTGGAGAGATCAAAAATCGTGGATTAGGTAAGTTGCTACTCCGAGGGCTAGAAAAAGTAAAGGGTGAATGGACTTTGATCAACCTTTCACATAATCTTTTGAAACTTTGGAAAGCAAGAACCTCAGCCTGATAGCTGAGGACCTGCTCAAAAAAAAGCAGATTATCAAAGATGAGTAGGGATAACAACAATATCAAGTATTTATAGAATATTATGAACGACTATTTCTCAGACAGGCTCTAAAAATAAGAAAAAGGCTTTTATGTATTCGTTTTTTTCAGGTCTTTCAGAACCAATAGGTGCCATAGTAGGTTTCATTATTTTACTGCCTTTTTTATCAGACTGGGTCTTATCTTTTCTATTAGCTATCGTTGCTGGGATAATGGTTTATATAGCGGTAGATGAGTTGATTCCTTCCGCTCATAAATATGGAAATGGACACATAGTACTTTTAGGTTTAATATTTGGAATGTTTATCATGGCAATTAGTATCCTCTTAATGTAACAATAACTTCAATTTGTTTTTTTTCCCAAAAGAATAAAACCTCTATTTTTACCTGCAGCTGATATTAACAGCATTTACAGGGTTTATATTATAGAAAATATTCCAATAACTAAACTGATATAAAATATGATACAATGATATATATTTAAGATAGATTCTGAGATGTAAAAAAACTATGTTTTTTTTAGCCATATATCTTAAATGATGGCAGATAAACATTTTGATAGTGTAGTTAAATAGCTAACATTATAATATCATAACTTCTTTTGTACCTTTGTGAAAAAAGAAAAACTTGAAGAGAAAATTAGGGGCTTAATTAAAAAATAGAGGAAGTCGAAAAAATAATCAACCAGATTATTAACCCTATTAAAGACTTTAGACATACTACGCGAAATTATCTGAGATTGTTGGAATCAATACTTGATAAAAGGGGAAGTAACATCCAATATGACTACACCTGAATCAAAAGACCCTATTTCTAAATCTATTATAATCGTATTTCTTAATAAAAGAAATCAAAACATTTCTCAGATTACAGAAAACGTCATGGATAAAAGGGATAGTGCTTCGCGTAGAGTAATTAGAGATAGACTAAAGGAATTGGAAAGAAAAAAATAGTAGAGAAGAATAGTAATGGAAAAGTAATTAGATATGATGCCGGTGAAAAAATTTTGAAAAAGTGGTCAGAAGTGCTCAGTTTAAATATATAATGTGACCGACATTATCATTTATTCAATTAGAAAATGTAATAAAATTTGGAGGAACAAAATATGAATGGAAATAATAACATACCTGATCCGGAAAAAATAAAAGAAATTTTAGATGTAGTATCTAAGAAAGTACCTGGTTTATTAAAAGAACTAAGTAGTCTTCTTTATAGCGCTGATAGGGCTAAACAGTATGCTAAAGCTGCGGCTATTTTTTATAAGGAGCTTAAAGATGCAGGTATGAGTGAAGAAGAGGCATACGAGTTGACTAAGCAGTATTTATCTACTTTAAATCTTGGTAACATGATGGGTAAATTTACTAAAGGAGAACATCAGAAATAAAAAAACCAGTGTGACTCTTATTAATCTTATATAGAGGTCTTTGTAGTTATGGAAAAAAATTCTTTAGAGGATAATGCAAATTATCCTCTTAAATTTATTTGGATGCTGTTTTCTTCTTTTCCTTCTTTGATGTTTAGGTTAGGAGGTAATTTTCTTAGATTTAAAAGAAATGCAAAAAAAGGAGGAAAGATTTTTAAAAAGGAGTTATTGGATCAGGGTATAGATAAGTCGGTAGCTGAGGGTCTTACTAGGGAATATCTTGAAGGTAGTAGATTTTTTAAATATTTGACTTAAAAGATAAAAAAATATAGTTTTTTTATTACCTGTCTTTTTTTTATTTTTTTATCCATATAGGTGTTCTAGGACAGGTGTTACTCTTCCGCCGCAGTGCGGACATGATTTCATTCTGTTATAGAAATGTGCTTTACATCTTTGACATACAAAGTCATCCATGTTTTTTTTCACTCCTATTTGGAATGTCTCTTTCAAAATATTTAAAATTGACGTTTTTATGTTCGACTATTAACGAAACATTTTTGGATGGATAAAAAAGATAGAGGTTAAGAAAATATGGGGTTCTTTTGATTCGGAAAAGTTTAATTTGAAATTATTCGTCTGGTTTATCCATAGCTATCACAAAACCTGAAAAGCCCTGAAAAACATATATTCCGCCACCCCATATTGAAACACCTACAAAAGGAGCCATTAATGCATGTTCTACAGTTTTACCAAGTTGTCCTAAATTCCATTCTCCCATAAAACCCGATGAATTTATGGAAAGGAGCAGACCTACATATAAAAAAGGGGTTATAGGTAGAAACGGAGGGAACATTAAAACAAAACCTACACCTTTAACCTTACATAGAGCATTAGTATATATTTCCGTTTGATTTAAAAGAAGACTATTTTGGTTAAATATTTTAGAAAGAAAATTTTTTTCTTTATTTTTGGTGGCCTTATTTAAGTCTTCAATCTTAGGTTTTAAATAGGATGGAATTAGCTCTTCAATATCAATATTTTTTGAATTATTTTTAATAGACTCAACTTTTTTTGAATGAATCTCAATTGGAAATCTTTCAATTCCATCAATTTTATGGAGTGTCATAACATAACTATTATCATCAGGGAATACTTTGTTTTCCGATTCGATATTTTCTTTTTGTAAATCTGTCGCAGTTATTGGAAAAAGAAACAACTATCAATATACAAATTATACATATAACTACAATTTTCTTCATTTTTTTAAATTTCACCTATTTTTAATAAAACTATACTCTTATAAAATCTAGCTTTTTATATAAATAATTTTGTTTATTTCTAAAAAAAAATGTTTTAGACTATTTTTGTTTGAATAGTAGATAGATTATTTAATTAGTTTTTTAATTTACGATATAAAACAAAAAAAAGATTACGGGGTGTATTTTGATATCGATCCAACTGAGTTGTATCAAATCCTTTCAGATAAATTCGGCAGGCTTAAATGGTGGCCTACAGATAGAAAATATCATAAAAAAAATGGAACCGACCCTAGGTTCGAAATAATTATCGGGGCGATATTAACTCAAAATACCGCTTGGTCAAACGTGGAAAGAGCCTTAAAAAACCTGAAAAATGAAAATATTTTAAATCTAGATGAAATAGTTGAATGTAATGACGAAAAACTAAAGGAATTAATCCGGCCTTCTGGTTTTTTCAATCAAAAAGCAAAAAGGGTAAAGAATATATCCGAATTTTTTAAAGAGAAATATTCAGGAGACCTAGATTCTTTTTTTAATAAAGAACCTTTAGAACTTAGAAAACAGCTGCTTAATTTGAAAGGGATTGGTCCAGAAACTACTGATTCGATATTGCTTTATGCAGGTGAAAAACCTATTTTTGTAGTTGATGCATATACTAAAAGGATATGCAAACGACTTCCTGTTGAAAGTAAAGATTCATATAAAGAAATACAAAAATATTTTCAAAAAAAATTTATCAAGAACTATAACCATAGCGATTTAGTTGAAGTCTATCAGCAGGTTCATGCTCTTATTGTTGAGCTCTGTAAAAATTACTGTAGAAAAAAACCAAAATGTAATGGATGTCCGTTAAGGGAAAAATGTAGATTTTATTTGTCTAAACAAAAAAAGATATAGCTATTTTTTTTCAAGTATTTTTTGTAGTTTTTCACAAACCACTGATGCTGGTATATCAGGAAGAGAAATTAGCTGAGTTGTTCCAACCTGGCCTTTTCCAGATGGTTTAATCTGTATAAAGCCTGCGTTTTCTATCTCTTTTAAATAATTCCAAAACATGGTATGG
>JAZKSQ010000117.1:0-5233 GCA_036625995.1 Thermoplasmatota archaeon
ATCTCAATTTGAGGGTTTTCAAGGTCAAATTTTTCTTGAATTAATCGGGTTAATTTTTTAATATTATGTCCGCCTCTTCCAATTACAAGGCCAGGTCTTTCTACTTCTATTGCGATTCTTGTTCCCATAGGGGTTCTTTGTATATCCATACCCCCAAAACCTGCGCCTTTGATTTGATCTATAAGAAACTCTTTAAGTAATAACCTGCTTGTGTTTTCTTTAATAAACTTACGTTCACCTGCCATTACTCTACCTCTTCGAGAATAATTTCTATATTGGTTGTTTTTTTATTTTTGTCAGTTGCTCTTCCAAAAGCTCTTGGATACATACCTGGTACAACTCTACCTCTATAGGCTGAAATGTGTTTTATTTCCATATTTTCTGCATCAAAACCTTTGTATTCTGCATTATTAATTGCATTTTTAAGAATCTTTAAAATATAACTAGCTGATTTTTGAGGATAGCTTGCGGGTCCTGTCTTTTTTTGATGAGATTTTCCTTTTTTATGATATACTGAGGGGAGAGGTTTTCTTTTTTCCATTATATCTTCTAGATAAGTTCTTGCTTTTTTTACTGTCATTCCTCTAACTGCATGAGATATGTTTTTTGAATCTTTTGGAGAGCATTCTAGCTCTTTTCCATATGCTTTTGCGGTTTTATCCGGATTTACCTCAGTTGAGTATTTCATTTTTTATCACTACTATTATTTTAATGGCATAAATTTAGACGAACGTGTAGCTCCTAAACCAGGTCCAGTGTGTTTGACTTCTTTTCTGGTCATAGAGAATTCACCAAGATAATGACCTATCATTTCTGGTTTTATATCTATTCTCTTAAAATCTTGTCCGTCATGTATATGTATCTGGTGGCCTACGAAGCTAGGTAAAATTACCATGTTTCTACAATGGGTTCTTATTGGTTCCCCAGGCTTTGTGTTTTCCACATCGTTTAATAACTTATTTTGTGTAGGAGTTAAACCTCTTTTCAAGGTTCTTCTAGCTCTCGATGGAAGTAAAGGAAGTAATTCTTCTAATGTTAGTTCTTTTAGTTCTTCTAAGGTTTTACCACGGTATTTAAATTCTTTTTTACCTATCTCGATTTTTTTCTTCTTTTTTCTTCTTCTCCGTCTTGAAACCATATTCTTATCTACCCCCTTTTCCCTTTCTTTTTGTTTTTATCTGTTCGTGGAGCTATACTACCAACCTTACGTCCCGCAGGATCTCCTCTTTTAACAGTTGAAGGTTTTCCTACGTGTTGATGCCCACCCCCGCCATGTGGATGCGAAACTGCATTCATAGCTACTCCACTTACTGTCGGGAATTTTTTTCCTTTTGACTTGAATGCATAGTATTTTTTACCTGCTTTTAGGAATGGTTTATCTTTTCTTCCGCCACCTGAAAGTTTTCCTATAGTGGCTTTACATAATGAGTCAAAGGTTTTGAAATTACCTGAAGGAAGTCGAATGACGGTTTTATTTGAAGTATGGGATACAACTATTCCATTGTTACCGCCTGACCGGGCTATTTTACCGCCGTCACCGGGCTGTATTTCAATATTACATACGGGTATTCCCTCGGGTATTTTACCTACCGGCATTACATTACCGATTTTCAATTCGTTTTTATTATTGGTATATTTTATTTTATCTCCTACACCTATTCCCTCAGCTGCAAGGGCAAATATCTCTTGGCTATTATCCATTTCTATTTTAGCCAAAGGAGTTGTATGACCTGGATCATGAATTATATCTTTAACTTTTCCTTCTTTTCCTTCAAGATTTGGATCATACTTTACTTGGCTTTTAAATCTATGTGAAGGGCATTTGAATTTAGGTGATTTATTCTTACCTCGTCTTTGATGAATTAATCTTTTACCCATATTGTATTTACCTCTTTAGAATATACCTATTCTCATTCCAATATCTTCTGCTTTGACTTCAGGTGAAAAGGTAACAACGGCATGTTTACCATCCTTCATTATCCTTGTATTAACACTTTTTACTTCAGCTTCAAACATTTGTTCAATAGCTTTTTTAATCTGTTTTTTATTAGCGCTTATTCTTACTATAAATTCAAGAGAATTTCTTTTATCCATATGATTCATTGTTTTTTCTGTGACATGAGGATGAAATATGATGCTATAAGGATCCATTTTAGTTAGCACCTCCAATCTTTTTTATTGCCGATTTTGTGAATACTGTTAGCCTGCCAGGGTTTCCGCCTGGGGCAAGGTTTTCGATGTTTATTTGATCAGGTAAAACAACGTCTACACCTGGGAGGTTTCTAACACATTTTCTTGTTTTTTCTTTTGTGGTAACTAATAGTATTGATTTCGGAGTCTTATATTTGCGGCCTCTTCCTTTTCCTTTACCTGACCTGATATGTTTTCCTTCTCTAGCGCGTTCTATATCTTCATAAATGTTCATTTTTTTGAACGTATCTAGAGCTTTTTTTGTTTTTTTAGTATTTTCAAATTTATCATCTATTACTATCGGTAATGAAATTTCCTCGTTGAATTTATGGCCTCTTTGTGAGACCAACTCTTTTTTCGATGTAGCTGCTATAGCTGATTTTAACGCCAATTTTTTCTCTTTTTTATTTATCTTTTCTTTCCAGTTTTTTACGGATTTGGGAGGATGTGCTCTTCTTCCCCCTACAACACATGGTGCTAAAGCAGCTGCTCTTCCCTGTGTAAGCCTGGGAACTCTGGACATTCCTCTACCTTTTCCTACTGAAGCGGTAGCATGTTTTGCACCTGCTCTTGGATCTGATCCATATGGTTGTCTTTTATTTGCTCTTAACACTTTAAATGATTTTTGAATTAAATCTGTCCTTACTGGTGTATCAAATATTTTTGGTAGATCTATTTTTTCTTTGCTTTTACCGTCTATTCCATAAACGTTTACCTTAGTCATTTTTATACACCTTGCTTGGAGGTTGTTGAAACATATGATATTTCTGGTTTTTCTACTTTTACTCCGCGTTTGTATCTTATTGCATCTCTCATACATATCAAACGTTTAGATGGCCCAGGTAGGGAGCCATGAAATAATACAGAATGGTTTTTCACTATTCCATAGTGTTTGAATCCACCCTCGGGAGTTATTTCTCCACCGTCTTCGTTTATTTTGAGTACACGTTTGTTGTATTCCGTTCTTTGGTGATATCCTTTCTGTCCAGCTTGTGGAACTGTGGCTTGAACCCAGTTGGGATGCCACGGTCCTAAGTTTCCGATCATCCGACGGTGTTTTGAGTTTTTATGGGTAAGAAGCTTCACGCCCCATCTTTTGACATGTCCTTGGAACCCCTTTCCTTTAGTTATTCCGATAGTGTCCAACATATCTCCTTCTTTTATTGAATCGTTTACTTTTATTTCTTTATCTAGGATTTCTTTTGCATATTTTATTTTTTCTTCTAATGATCCGCCACCTATTCTGAATTCAACTATGTCTGGTGTCTTTTTTGATATCCCAGATACCAGTTTAGGTTGAGTATATACTATAACTCTTATTTCATCTGCATTTTCTAAAAAATTCCATTTTTTATCTTTTGTATCTTTAGGTATAGGTAGTTTTCTTTTGATTTCAGGATCAATTTCATCTGCCCATTTTTCGTCTATTGTTTTTAGCCCGTATGCTGTGTTTTTGTAAGCTCGGACAGCTGCGACTTTTACAGGTGGTGTTTCTACAACTGTTACAGGCATTATCACTTCTTTTCCGCTGGTTGTTGACGTGGGCCTATAGTCCACTACAAATGCATGAGTCATACCGACTTTGTAGCCCATGAAACCTTGTATTTTTGGTTTATCTCCGCCTTTTGGCCAGCTTTTTATACGTGGAGTTTCTGATGCTGCTCTTTTTCTAGGTGAATAACCCTTTGATCCCCTTTTAGGATGATGTCTTTCAGGCATATAATATCATCTCAACTGTTTCTAGATAATCATTTTTTAAATTATTATGATGTTTTTTGCTGATGTTTTTGTCTAAACCGTGACATCTTTTCAAACAAATGTAAAATATTTATTTTTATTCGTTTGATTTCGGGATTCTTCTAGAATTGCCCGATCAATGTCTGGTATTAGACAGGAGAATAAGGCATAAAGAAAATGATATATAAATGTTATCCTTACCTTTGTCTGAAAGTTATTTTTTTTAATCTAGTTTTTTTATTTTGTTTTTCATAGTTTGGTACCATTCATCTAGGCATTTTTGTGCTTCTTCTTTTATTTTTTCTATATTTTCTGTTTTGTATTCGTGGAAGTATCCGCCTTTTTTTATTGTTTTAGTTTTTTTGATGCATAGTCCGCATTTATTAAGCTTTTGGAGAGATCGGTATACCGTGCTTCTTTCTTTTTGTAATATTTCTGCAAGTTTATCTGCTCTAGTATTTTTGTTTTTTTTGAGTTTTTGATATACCTTTATGTCTAGGTTGTTTAGGTTAAATATGCATTTAATTGCATCTTTGCATGTTATGTTTCCTTCTTTTTTGGGGATTTTCATAATACAATTATTCAATGTTTTTATTGTTTAAAAGGGTTGTGTAAAAATTATGCACAAACGTTATATAGTGGTTTTGACAATAACTTAAAATAAAGACTAGTGGTTAAAAGAAAATTTAAGAAAGATGAAATTTGGAGGAAATATAAAAGATGAATGAGAATATGCCAAATAAACCTATAGAAATGACAGATCAAAATATATCTGAAAAAATTAATAACTATCAAACTGTTGTCGTAGACTGTTGGGCTCCTTGGTGTGGACCATGCAAAATGGTATCACCTGTTATAGATGAGTTAGCTGAAGAAAAAAAAGGAAAATAGTATTCGGTAAACTAAATGTGGATAACAATAAAAAAACAGCTCAGCAATATGGCGTTATGAGTATACCTACACTTTTGGTGTTCAAAAATGGAGAGTTAACAGATAAAATAATAGGAGCTATGCCAAAGGATAAACTAGATGAAAAGCTTCAACAATATGTATAAAGTCCAATAAGATAAAGCTATAAAAGAAGGTAAAAATGAACAAAGATATAATAAAAATTGTTTTTTTGGTTTCAGTATTATTATTCTCAACTTTTCTTTCCGGCTGTATAAAACAAGAAAAAGACTCTTCTGAACAGGGGACTTGGCTATTTGCTATGGATACTCCAACTGAAAACGTTGGCAGTAATGAAAAATATCGAACAGGGTACATCCCTACACTTGTTGTTATAGATGTAAACGGATATATCGTT
>JAZKSQ010000118.1:0-5231 GCA_036625995.1 Thermoplasmatota archaeon
ATAAGTTTAAAAGTAAATTTGAAGCATGATGTTTCTCAGCATAAAAAAGACCCATATTTAAAGGATCTTTAATACTGATATAGCTAGTGACTCCATCAATTAAATGGCCTGCTAACATCGATAGATTCAAACCAAAAGAATATACTATTAAATGATCATATTTTTGAAACTTTTTTGAAAAAAGATATACCATCAAAATCAACATCGATATAATAGAAAAAACCAATATCAAAACATCATAATGTAACCCTGTTGAATTACTCCATTGGTACCCAATAAACCATTTTGCAATCATATAAAGGCTAGGAATCAATAGCAGTAAACCACCTGAGAAAACGTATACATCAGGATCAAAGGATCTTTTTTTATAAACAAATAAAACAGGTAAAAAAACCAATAGAGAACACGTAAAGACGATAACTAACTCAAAGAAAGATAAGTTCTTTTCAACTCCAAAAAAATTTATTGCTAAATTAACAGAATCCACTAGAACAAAGATAATAAATGGATAAAATAAGCTAGAAAAATTTTTACTTTTAATTTTGCCTCTACTATTAAAAAACCATGCGGACAAAATAAGAATTAAGGCAAAAAAAGCTATTTGGATATAAATTAAGGGAGAAATGAACCAATATACAAAAGGCTCAGTATATAAGCTAGAATCTTCCAAAACACGTGTAACTGGACCGTAAATAATCAAAGGAAATAAAGATAAAACAAAACGGTTATCTATAGAAATATCTAGCCTTTTTAGCAACTTATAAAGGTAGTATAGTGAAGATATGAGGATTAAACCATATACAACCTCCGAAACAATACTGTATCCCTCTTCAGCTGATATACCATTATAAACGGCATATCCACCTAACGAATCCGCGACAACCGGCCCCCAAAAATACCTCCAAATAAAATTATCATAGAATATCCTTGAAAAAAAGATACAGCCAATCAACAAAAAAAGAACGGAAAAAACGATAAATAACAATAAAACAACATCTATTTTTTTTTCTATAAAATTGTAATCCATGTTTTTCAGTAAAAAAGAAAGGAAAAAATAATATATTAAGCCCATGGTTTACAAACTCAAAATATGAAACGATTTACCAAATCAAAAAGAATGGTATTTCCCAGAGAAATTATAGTCGGACACAAAACTACTCCCCAAATAAAAGACATATGCGACAGGATAAGTGGAGAAGAAAAAAAAGCCTTAGTTGTAGCTGATAAAAAAACACGGAAAATCCTTGGTAAAAAAATCGAAAAAATTCTTTCAAAAGCCGGATATGGAGTAAAACATAAACAAATTTCAAAGGCAACGGTAAAAGAAGTAAATAAAACAATAGATTATGCGTATAAAAACGAAATAGATATATTACTTGGTGTCGGCGGTGGAAGTGTAATAGATGTAACTAAACTTTCAGCCTTTGATCTAAGACAACCTTTCATCAGCGTACCTACATCAGCAGCTCATGACGGAATTGCATCTCCCCGTGCATCTCTAAAACATCAAAAAGGCTCTGTTTCGAAAAACGCTATATCTCCAGACGCTATATTAGCAGATACAGAAGTCATACTAAAAGCACCTTACAGAATGTTAGCTGCAGGATGCACCGATGTAATAGCCAACATATCGGCTGTAAAAGACTGGCAATTAGTAAAAAGATTAAAAAACGAAGAGTACAGTAGCCATGCAGCTGTCCTAGCTGAAACAGCAGCACAAATGATAATAAACAACGCCGATGACATAAGACCAAATTCAGAAGAAGCAGCCTGGCTTGGAGTTAAAAGCATGATAGTCTCGGGTGTTGCTATGAGTGTAGCAGGCAATACAAGACCCGCTAGCGGCGCGGAACATATGTTCTCACACATGCTCGACCATCTAGGCCGGAAGATAATGTTAAAAAGTAAAAGACATAAAAAACCATTACATGGTGAACAATGCGGCCTTGCAGCAATAATGATGATTTACCTTCATGGAGGTGACTGGAAGATGATTAGAGACACCTTAGAAAAAATCGGTGCACCTACCACCTCTGAAGAGTTAGGTCTTTCAAAAAGAAAGATAGTAGAAGCCTTAGTAAAAGCTCACGACATAAGACCTGAAAGGTATACGATTCTCGGTGAAAAAGGTTTAACCAAAGATGCTGCTAAAAAACTTGCAAAAATCACCGGAGTGATCTAAAAAGATGGCGCTAGTTACTCTTATTGGAGAAAAACAAGCAAAAAAAGGAAATGAATTCACCTATCTAGGACCAATTAATGAATGTAAAGGATGTAAACTAAAAAACGTCTGTTTTAATCTCAAACCAGGTAGAAGATACAAAATAAAAAAGGTAAGAGAGAAAAGACATGAATGTAAAATACATAGCGAAAAGGCAGCTGTAGTAGAAGTTGAAGAACTTCCTTTAATAACCGTCATAGGCAGAAAACTATCTGAAGGAGCTACTACTAAAATCAAAAAGGATAAATGTAACAATATCGGATGTAAAAATTATAATTTATGTAAAATCAAATTACAAAAAGATAAAAAATATAAAATAATTAAAACCTATGGCACTATTAAGTGTCCGATAGGGAGAAATCTTCAAAAAGCAGAAATAACAGACGACTAATGACAAACCACGTTATAAATTAAACCATCTTTATTTTTATAGTTTTTATTTATCGTTCCTTTTTCATCTGCGACAATCTTAACCCAATTCTGGAAATATTTGTTTACCATGTCAGCAGTATAATTTTCGGGTAGGTAAGTTATACCCAAACAGATAACCGATTCATGAGAAACACCGCAATTCCAAACCTCACCGATTATTTTCACTTTTTTGCCAGAATTATTTTTTGATCCATTATATGTTAGAAAAAAACTTTCATGACCGTTTTTTAATTTTCTTTTCCCTTTTACCAGACTATCCTCATTTACAGTTATCTCTTCCTTCTTCAAATTTTTTATCATATCTATTGTTCTACTTTTCAGTTCCTCTTCGTTAATCATCAAGATTGACCTATAGGTAGTTATGGTTAATTCTGCAGGATAATCTGTAAAACCATCTTTTTGATATACATAAGTGACTTTTTCCTCCAAACCAAAGTATTTTGTTTTACTGACTCTTTTTTCGATATTTTCAGTCCAATCATCAAGTATTGAATCTTTAATGTAGGCTGGCTTAATTTTTTTTCCAGGAAGAAATATCGAGAAACCTAAGACTACCACTATCAGTATAGCTATTAGCACAAACTTAGAAGTGTCTTTGATTTCATCCCCTCCAAGGAATATTTCTATTATGGTTAAATGAATATTTTAAACCATCGGAAAAATGATATAATAAAAAAATTGTTGTGTCAATAAGATCTGTGTTTTTTTTCTTCCATATCAAGTTCCTTTCTTATTATATTAGCTTTATCTGTTTTTTCCCATTTAAAATCAGGATCTAATCTTCCAAAATGTCCATATGAGGAAGTTTTTCTAAATATAGGTCTTTTTAAATCCAATGTTTTAATTATTCCACTCGGTGTAAGAGGGAAAAATTCTTCTATTATCTTTTTAATTTGATCAACTGGAATTTTATTTGTTCCATAACAATCTAAGAAGACAGAAACAGGTTTTGCAACACCTATAGCATAAGCGAGCTGTATCTCGCATTTTTCGGCTAAATTTGCAGCAACTATGTTTTTTGCGATATATCTAGCTATATATGCACCGCTTCTATCAACCTTGGTTGGATCTTTTCCTGAAAAAGCACCTCCTCCATGTCTACCTATTCCGCCATAGGTATCAACAATTATTTTTCTTCCAGTTAATCCTGCATCTGCATATGGTCCTCCTTTGATAAATGTCCCTGTAGGATTTACATGAAAGATAGTCTTTTCATCTATCCAATCTTCACATATGGGTTTTATGACTTGTTTTATTACATCTTTTTTTATTTTACTTTGTGATATTCCTTTATCATGTTGAGTAGATACAACGATGGTATCCGCTCTTTTTGGTTTACCTTCTTTGTCATATTCTATCGATACTTGCGATTTTCCATCAGGTCTTAAATATGGAATTTCCTCTTTTTTTCGTATTTCTGATAATCTTTTTGTGAGTTTGTGTGCTAAACTAATTGGTAAAGGCATTAGCTCTTTAGTCTCGTTACATGCATATCCATACATCATGCCTTGGTCTCCAGCACCCATCTCTGTATGAAGTCCAGATCCCTCTGTTACTCCCTGTGAGATATCGGGGCTTTGTTCAGTTATTTGAACCCAGACAGAACATGTTTCCCATTCGATTCCAAATTCTGATTTTGTATAACCAATCTCTTTTATTACTTCCCTAACTGTTTTCGGTATGTCTACATAAGCGTTTGTTGTCATTTCACCAAAGACCATAACCCCACCATTTTTCGTAGTTGACTCTATAGCTACCCTAGAATTTTTGTCTTGCTTTAGAGTTTCATCCAATATTGCGTCTGATATTTGGTCGCACATTTTATCTGGATGGCCTTCGGTCACTGATTCAGAACTTATGATTCTTTTTTCAGACATAACTAATCCTTTTCCTTGCAGATTATTCTAAATCTAATAAAGTTTTATGGATTCCTAGAATGTAGAACAGGTTTAAAACTTTATCTTCAATTTTTAAAAAAAAGAAAACGTTGATTTAAATTGTTGAAAAAATTTTTATTCTTCTATTTTTCTGGAGACCCACATGTTTTCGTCTAATTCATCATATACAGCCTCATCGGCCATATCATTTGCCAACTGCATTTTTCTTGATAATGCAGCTCTAGCCTTTTTGCCTTTGTCTTTAGCATATTCAAGTATAGTCTCTTTTTGGATGCTCCAATAATGAGTTCTCCATTCTCTTCCATCATATAGAGTTGTTTCTTCTCTTTCTGTGGTAAGCATACCCTCTTCTTCAAGGATATAGAAAAGCTGTCTGTCTTCTGGGTCTAAAACATTATCTATAATCCGATTATCGAATCCAAAAACATCTAAAACAAATTCCGCGTTTCTTCTTGCTTCTTTTAAATCAATTCCAACTCTATTTGATATTGCTTTTGATAAATCTTCTAAAGTTATTAAATTCATATTATCTAACTGCCCCTGAAAATATCGATTTTTTCTCTTCCCCCTATAAGTGTGTTAGTCATGTTATTTATACCTTTCCCTCATTTTTTGGGATTTTTTTTGGGTTTTCCAAATGAAGGGGAAACTCATTTGGAATAATGTTTTTATTCAAACAA
>JAZKSQ010000119.1:0-5172 GCA_036625995.1 Thermoplasmatota archaeon
AGGATATCCTACGTGTTTAAAAATTTTTTAAAAAGTTATTACAGTTAACAATTGTCTTAGAAGGAATCTTTATTTTAAATGTAATATAAGGTTTAGTATATTTTCAGAACCCTAGATTAATACGAAATAACGGATATTAATTTGATGTTACAGAAAAAAAATACAGTTTTAAAATAAATATTTTGGAAAATAACATTATCGATTTGTCGTAAAATCTTAATAAAGAAAAGAATATTTTTTTATAATAAATATCTATATATTAATGAAATATCTGGATGTGTAATTTATGAAAAAAACAGGAACAATAATTATTTCATTTTTTATATTCTTCTTTTTCATCAATATACAGGCTTGTACTAATGCTTTTTTGGTAATTAATAAAGAAAGCTCATTTGAGGGATATACATTATATACGCCTGAATTTTCAAAAAATGTTTTTTTAATGGATAACAATGGAAAGATAGTTCATCGTTGGGAAACCGATTATTTTCAAGGTCTTCCTGTCTATCTTTTAGAGAATGGAAATCTTCTTCGTGGGGATACACAACAGTTTAGTAAGAATTTTTTTCTAGGTGGAGTAACAGGACATGTTGGAATGTATGATTGGAACGGAAGCCTTATCTGGGAGTTTTTATATACAAACGAGACCGTCTTATTACATAACGATATTGAGCCATTACCTAACGGAAATATCCTTATGATTGGATGGGAAAAAATAAACAATACAGATGCAATACAAGCAGGCTGCAAACCCAAATGGATACAATCAAAAGACGTTTGGTCTGATATAATAATAGAAGTTGAACCGATTTTTCCAAACGGAGGCAAAATAGTCTGGGAATGGCATGCATGGGATCATCTCATCCAGAACTTTGATAGCACAAAACAAAATTATGGGAATGTTTCTGATCACCCTGAATTAATAGATATCAATTTTGAGGGAAATCGAAGGCCAGCTCCAAATCAGGCTGTAGATTTGTTCCATATCAATTCCGTTGATTACATCGAGGAATTTGATCAGCTCCTTCTAAATGCACGCAATCCTAACGAGATTTGGATTATAGATCATAGTACTAACAAAGAAGAATCATCAAGTCATACAGGCGGAAAGTATGGCAAGGGAGGAGATCTTTTATATCGTTGGGGAAACCCTCAAGTCTACAACAGAGGAAGTGAAGATGACCAACAATTGTTCATGCAACATGATGCAAGATGGTTTGAATCGAATAAATCCGGAAAAGGACATGTCACCATTTTTAACAATGGATATCAACGTCCCAAAGGTAATTATTCTTCAGTTATCGAGCTTATTCTTCCAGTTAACGAGTCAGGTAAGTATAAATTAAATCCTGACAAAACATATGGCCCTAAGGAACCAGTTTGGACCTATACAACAGGGTGTAAAGAACTATTGTATTCCCCATTTATCAGTGGAGCGCAACGTTTACCAAATAATAACACATTTATCTGCAGTGGAGAGGATGGTGTTTTTCTTGAGGTTACACCAGAGAAAAACATTGTTTGGATGTATATCAATCTCCGTCCATTTCCTTTTATCAACCACGTGTTTAAAACTCAGTCATATCCTTCAGATTACCCCGGGTTACGGCAACTAAACGACTCTTGAAATATATTTGAATATAAGTAGTAAGTTTTCCTTTTTCTTTGATGGAAAATCTTAAGATCACGTGATACAGATTGGCAGGTTAGTATAACTTTACATAGGAATATCTGCCTTGAAAAAATCATTCTTTTTCTTTTGTTTCTTTTAAAAATCCTTTTATGGTTACATATTTTTTTACAATTTCGTCTAACGAAGTATATCTCATTCTATTTTGTTTATAGAGCATCTAAAAAATAAGATAGGATGAAATGTCTAACTTTTATTTTTGACAGTCTTTTTTTGATGTATAGAGAAAAAAAATCTTACCATCTATGATTAGGAGTTCAGAGGAGGATATTCCAAAAAAAATAGCATCTTTCGACCAAAACCCCCCTTTAGGTTGAAGCGGACCTGGCGGGATTCGAACCCGCGATCTACAGCTTAGGAGGCTGTCGCCCTTTCCAGACTAGGCTACAGGCCCAAAAATATAATCATTGTTTTTTTTATGATAAAAAAAAAGATTGTTATTAACTGTTTTTAATTCCGAAAAAAATAAATCATTCTAATTTTTTTTATGGAGGTCTGTATTCAAATTGAACTCTTGCGTTGTAAGAACTGTTTTTAGATAATAGATTTTGTTTTTCTTTTAGTTGTTTTAATCTAATAGTTTGTATTTCGATATCATTTTCTTGTATTATTTTTTCTATACCTGGAAGGTGTCCGTCGCCTAATATTGCTACTATTTTGTCGAAAGTTTCATTCATTTTTTGTAGTTTATCTGCTATATGTTGGTTTCTTTCATCTATTAGAACTTTTTTTATGGTTGGAAATTTTTTTTGTATCTGTGTTAGGTATTCCTCAAGGTTTTCTTCTATCTTATCAATCTCTTTTTCTACGTCTTTTTTCCTAATGAAAACACTTGCTACTGCGTTTAGAAACAAACGGATTTTTTCTTTAATTGTCATTGATTTAATCATTTTTTTAAATATTTTTTGTGCATCTTTATCTACAAAATCTACAGGTATCTGTTGATTTTGTGAATATTGTATGGCAGTTAACATTTCTTCCCCGGGTTGTACTCCATATTTTCCGGCGACACCTTCTTGGAATTTGGCTAACATTCTGTATACAAATGGTTGATTTTGTGTATATTTTTTATATTCCGATGGATTATTTCTTCTTGTAAGTAATGCGTTATATCTTTTTTGATCTAGCTCTACTGCAATGATATCTGGGTTTTCATTATATAGAATGTTTTTTATCGCTTTCGACAAGTTGAATACATGTCCTGTACCTATTACCACTATCATTTTTTTTTCTTAAGATTTCCTTAATGTTTATTATATTTTTTTAAACCTTTATGTTCCTTCTTTCCAGTTGTTCATATATTCCTTTTGTGTTTTAGTTAATTTATCTATTTCTATATTCATTGTTCGGAGTTTATGAGCCGCGATTCTTTCGTCTATTTCTCTGGGTACCGGATATACTTTTTTTTCTAGTTTTTCCCTGTTTTCTTTTTTTGTAAGCCATTGTGCGGTTAAGGCTTGATTTGCAAAGCTCATATCCATCACCTCGCTGGGATGTCCTTCTGCGGCGGATAGATTTACAAGTCTTCCCTGCGCTAGTAGATATATAGTTTTGCCGTTTTTTAGATGATATTCTCTTACATTTGGCCTTATTTCTTTAAATTCTGTGGAGATTTCTTCTATGGCTGATACGTTTATTTCGTTGTCGAAATGTCCGCTGTTAGCTATGATAGCACCGTTTTTTAGTTTTTTAATTGAATCCTCATCGATTACATGTTTATTTCCGGTAACAGTTACGAATATATCCCCTTTTTCTGCTGCCTTATTTATTGGCATTACTTGGAATCCATCCATAGCTGCCTCCAGTGCTTTTACAGGATCTATCTCCGTTATTATTACTTTGGCGTCCATTCCACGTGCTCTTTTAGCTACGCCTTTTCCACACCATCCATATCCAGATACCACAAAGTTTTTCCCTGCGATAAGGGTAGAGGTAGAGCGTAGTATTCCATCAATGGTGGATTGTCCTGTACCGTATCTGTTGTCAAAAAAATGTTTTGTCATTGCATCATTTACTGCGATTATAGGATATTCTAAATCTTCTTTTTCTGCCATTATCCTCTGACGGTTTACACCAGTAGTTGTTTCTTCGGTTCCACCTGTCACGTTTTTTATCAGATCTTTTCTTTTAGTATGTATACTGGTTACTAGATCACTTCCATCATCCATAGTGATGTTTGGCTCAAAATCCAGTACTCTATCTACACACCAATAATAATCATCGTTGTTAAGACCTCTCCAGGCATATACATTTATGTTTTCTTCTGTTAAAGCTGCCGCTACTGCATCATTTGTACTTAATGGATTAGATCCGCATAAAGATACTGTTGCACCCGCTGCTTTTAAAGTTTTTACAAGAACTGCTGTCTCCTTGGTTACATGTAGGCAACATCCAATTGTATATCCATCAAGGGTTTTTTCTTTTTCGAATTGTTTTCTTATCCTCATAAGAACAGGCATATGATCTTCAGCCCAATGTATCAGATCTTTTCCTTTTTCTGCCAGCTCTAGATTTTTTACCGCATATTTTTCTGTTTTTTCAACCATAAAATAATCAACCTTTCCAAAAAAAATATTTTTTTGGTTTATTCTTTTTTTCTTTTATCTATAACTCTTTTAGCTTTTAACCCCTTTTGTTCTATACTTCCAGGGGGTAATACTTCTACTTTAGGTGTAAAAACTATAACTGATTTAATCTGATTTTGTAAATCTTTAGATAGTTTTTCATATTCTTTTTTGCTTAAAGGTTTTCTTGTTTCAACTTTGACTTTTAGCATATCTACACCGTTTTCATCGGTATATATTATCATCTGCCAGTTTCCACCTACAGAAGAGTTTTTCATAAGAGCAGATTCAATCTGTCCGGGATACATGTTAGTTCCTCTTATTATAATCATGTCATCGCTTCTCCCTTTAATGGTGGTATGTTTAACATGTGTTCGGCCGCAATCACAGGTTTTTTCCTCCAATAATTTAGCTATATCACGGGTTCTATATCTTATGAGAGGCATACCGGTTTTTGTCAAGGTTGTTAAAACTAGTTCTCCTTCCTCTTCTTTTTCTACTGGTTCTAAAGTAACCGGATCTATACATTCAACAAGGAAGTGATCCTCCCAAAGATGCAACCCGTTATGTTGATCGCAATCAGTTGAAACACCGGGTCCGCACATTTCTGTAAGTCCATATACGTCATGTACATCCATATTCCATGTGTCCATGATTCTTTTCTTTAAACCAGGTGTAAACATTTCAGCTCCAAAAAGACCATTACGGACTTTCAGTTTTTTAGGGTCGATATCTATTTCTTTGGCTATTTGACCTAGGCGAACCGCATAGGAGGCTACTCCTGAAATAAAAGTTGTGCCATAATATTCCATCAGTTTAAGTTGTCTTTCTGATTGTCCTTTGCCGGTAGGTATTACCATAGCGCCTACTTTTTGAGCGCCATAATGAAATCCAAAAGCACCGGTAAAAGTACCATAA
>JAZKSQ010000120.1:0-5168 GCA_036625995.1 Thermoplasmatota archaeon
GCCAACATTAGAATTTTATTTTCTTTTTTTACATGAGATAAATTCCAGATGATATTTTTCTCTGAATTATCTTTACATTTCACCTTTGCATTAAAAATAAATGGAGATTTTTTAGATTTAGTTAGTTTTAAAAAATTGTTTTTTATTTCTTCTTCATTATTCCCTTTTGGGTAAAATAAATCCCAAATCTTTTTTTTACCTTCTATTTCCTCCCTATTATACCCAGTTTTTTTCTCAGCTGCTTTATTCCAAAAAAGTATCATTCCACGATTGTCTATAACATTTATCCAGATGTTAGCGTTATCTATTATTCTTCCTTCAGACTGGCATGTATTCTTCAGGTAGTCTTTATCCTGTTTTAACTCTTTACTTTTAAAAATGATGTTTCTTTTTTCTTTTAAGAAAATTAAATCTGTTTTAAATTGATGCCATCTGCCGGTTTTATCTTTAAATCTAAAATTCACTGTATTGCTTTTATTTTTTTTACTTTTCTTTGAAACTCGTTTTTTAATTAGACTTTTCAGTTTCTTTTTATCATCCGGGTGAATAAAATCCAAAATTGAATTTCCAATTAGTTCTTTAGAAGAGTAATCTAATCCCTCAGTGTATTTTGAATTAATGTATTTAAAAATTAGGCTGGAGCTATACGTTGTATATGCAATGTAAGTACTTGCTTTTTCCTCAGCAACATCTAATTTATTTTTGATATTATTATTTTCATTTTTTTTATTGATTTTCCTGTTTTTATCTATCTCTTCTTTTCGCAATATTTTTACTATTTCAGGTTCATCTCCCTTCATAAACACTTTCCCTATAAACCAGAAATTCCAAGACTTTTTTTTGATATTTTTGACGAAATATCTTTTTTTGTACGCCCCATCCTCTTGTTCATTATGTCAAATATAGACAGAATATAAAACTTTACTGGTTTATTTAAGATCTTTTTAGACATATCAATTAATTTTTAGTAGATTTTAACACCATTATAAAAAGATTAAACCGATATTGTTTTTAAAAACATAAAAATTATTGAAAAAGGAAAAAAGACAAATATGTAATCTATACGGATAAGATAAATACCAGAATTCCTAAATAAGTTTATATTTATGAGATATTGAAAAGGTTTTTTTGATTTTTAATTGATTAGATCGTTAATAAAGATGAATCCTATTAGTTTTTATCATGAAAAAATGCAAATACAGAAGAAAATTTTTTTAGTTAAAAAAGGGGAGTTTGGAAAAGATTAGAACCCATGTTTTTTAAAAGAATTGTTTTCACTATTCTTAAAAAAATCTATTAACTTATTATTTCGTTGAAATTAACTTCAAAATAATCTGAATTAAAAGCAATAACTTTTTATAGCCCGTATTTGATACAAGATTCAGAGGATGGGAATCTAAAATGGCAACAATAAAAATAGATGATGAAAAATTAAGAAGATTTAAAGTAATATGGGAATTAGCAGAACTAGACGAAGAAGCCTCTGTTGAAGAAGGTGTAAACCTTCTGCTAGATTTTGCTTTAGAAGAAACAGGCAGAGCTTTAAAAGACGCTTTTTCATCTTTAAATTTTCCCGAAACTCCAAAAGAAGAAGACTAAAATCTTAATTTAGAAAATTAGAGGGTGCAAACTCTACGCCACCTACCTTTATTTTATGTAAGGTAGGGATAGTGATGTTTAAAAAGCATTTTCTTTATGTGCCCTCACCTATTTTGGTATCACTTACTCTAAAATTTTTTTTTAAAAAGATATGATTTATTCAATCATATTTAAGAAGTTCACTGTGTTTTTTAAAATAGATGAAGTTATTAAGTAATATCTTTTTATTCGTAGTTTAAAATATTATCTTGATTTATTTAAAAATATGGAAAAATAATTTTTTTAAAATTGGTTTGGAAAAGAACTGTACAATAAAGTTTTTTTAAAAGGTTGGAAAAAAATAATGTTGAAAAGAAATTGAAAAAAATAAAAAATAAATCTTATTGGAGGAGGCAAATTCTATGGATAGAGTAACAAAATCAAAGTTAAAATCGTTGTTGATGATATCTTTAATGTTATTTTCTTGGATTTCGATTATTTTAATTATTTCCGACTATCAAAAAATTGAATTTTTAGACAAATATTTCGGGTTTTTAAACAGAGTTTTTAATGATATCCTTCATGTATTTGAGCTGGGTATCTAAAGCAGATATCCTCTCAAAGCTTGCTTTTTTTATTTTTGCTAAAAAAAAAATTTATTTAAAAGCTATTAATAGTAGCAAAAAATATTGTTAGTAAAGTTAAAGATTTTTAAAGGGATATTTATTCGGGGTTTATGTTTTTTTCAATTATATCTTTTAGTGCTTTAATGTCAAAAGGTTTCTTTATATACTCCTCACCGTAAAATTCTCCTGCTTTTTGTGCTACCTCGTCTGTTCTTGCAGTTAAAAAAACGATTGGGATAGCTTTCCAATCTTCTCTTTTCTTAATCTGTTTGATTGTTTCCCATCCTGTCATTCCTGGCATCATTATGTCCAAAAGTATTAAATCAGGTATTTTGTCTTCTTCCAAAAGCTGAAGACACTTCTCACCGTTGCTAGCCCCCAAGACCTCATAATCTGGATCCATAGCCTCTAAACCACTTTTAACAGTGTAGATAATATCTGGGTTGTCATCCACTATCATAACAGACTTTTTCATAGGATAAATTCTTCCTAAAAATTCTTTATTTTAGGAACTAACAATATTGTTTTCCATTTATAGCTTTTTTGAAATAAACGAAATAAATCAAGCAAAAAAGATAAATCGCGTTTTATTCATGCTTACATTATAGCAATATTTATCCGTTTTTCCTCGTTTATATCTTATCCTTTGGACAGACACTTTTTTAAAACAAAAAGATCTGTTAAAAGAAAAGATGATTTAATGGCTAGATAATTCAATTTCATCTATATTAACAGTTGATGAATCTATAGCTCTAATACTAAGTGTTAAAAATTCTTTTACAGGAATTCCTATGTCTTCACAATATTCAAGTTTTCTTCTTTTTTTATCTTCGATATTTATGTCTTTTTTGAAATGAAGATAGATGTTTTCAGCTGTCATATCATCATTAATTTTGTTTTTGATTTCAAAAATTATTTTGGCGGCTATATCTGAGGCATTCAAGGCCTTATCAATAATTTCTATTGGAAGGGAGTCAGTATGTTTATAGTTATGAGATTTTATAGCATTAATACTTTTTTCAGGAATTAGACCCTTTAGAATTTTAGCTGTCATGATACTATGCCCAGCAGGATCATCCTCAGTAAAACTATAATCCAAATCATGTAATAAACCCGTTATACCCCATAAATACTGATCTTCCCCTAATTTTTTTGCAATTTCTTTCATGATGGCTTCTACAGCTAACAAGTGACGTAAAACATCCTTATTTTTTATATACCTATCTAATAAACTTAATGCTTCCTTTCTGTTTATCATAAGATAATCAATGTGTGAAAAACTAGCAAATTTTTATATTTTTCGTATAGAAAAATCTCATTAAATCAAAAAAACTATGAAACAAGTATCTTTCTAACAGGTTTAGAAAAAGATTAAAAGTTAAAAGAAAAAAATTATTTCTATCTGACTGAAAAAAAAGATGATCTTTTGATGATTTTTATAATAAGAAAAAAAGCAATAAAAAGGAAAGATATAAATAAATAGTTGAAGATTAGATTTTGGAAGTATAGGAGTGAAGGATGGATTATAGCTTAAAAGGTTAGTGAAAACTAATCAGAATTCTGTTTACACTTTATTAAGCTATTTTATACCCTAATCTTCGATAATAGACGGAATGGGATATAATTTGAACATGAAAAAGGATAATCCTAATGAGGAAAAAAATCAAAAGAAAGATTTTGATGATAAATCTAAGGATAAAAAAATAGAGCCTTTTTCATTTTACAAACCTGAAGAGATAAAAGAAAAAGATTATTTTAAGATTTATTCTAAGGGTAAAAAAGAATATTTTAAAGAATTTAAGAGAAAAAAGAAGAAATCAAAACGAAAAAAAGCAAAGAAAACTTTTAAAAAATCAGAAAGCGAAGATACTAAAAAAGAGAAGCAAAACAGTCAGAAAGTAGATAAAGTCGTAGAAAAAGCAAAAAAAAGAAGGAACAAAGAAAAAGAGATTTCAGGGCAGGAAAAAAGTGGACAGATAGTTGACAAAATTATCGATAAAATCAAAAGAAAAAAAACAGATAAAAAAGATATTGCAACTGCAGACAAAACGGAAAAAATACCAAAAAAAGAAAAGCAAGAAAAAAAAGTAGTATACAAAAAAGACGCAGTTCAAAAACAGGATGAAGAAAAAGACGGTTTTACAAATACGGATTCTTTAGGACTTCTACAGAAATCAAAAAAAAAGAGAAAAAAACAGGAAGAAAAGACAAAAGACAGAGAAGAACAAACAACATTTTCTAAGCCTGTTCAGCCAAAAAAAAAACCAAAAATTAGAAGCAATCTTAAACAAAAGAAAAATAAAAAGATAAAACAAAAAAAAGACGAATCAAAGAAAGATATCAAACAGATAAAAGACGAAATATTTGACAAGATAGTATCTAAAATAGGATATAAAACCAAACATAAAAAAAGCAGAAAAATTCGGGGTCTAAAAAAAGAAAAGAAATCCCCTGCCTCTTTCTTATTTGATTTTTCTAAAAAAGAAATTTACAACGATACAGAAGAATTTGAAAAAAAAGATTCTTATTATATTCCCGATACTCTATGCAGAGTAGAAATTGTTAGAAACAAGAAGACTTTCAACAAAGAGTATCAACTTATAAAACAGAAAATGTCTGAAAGGGAAAAAGAAATATATAATTTTGTAAAAGAGACATTAGAGGGAGCTAATCTTCCTGTAAAAGAATTAGAGAAAAAAGGAAAGAAAAAATTTCTTGAAATAAGATTTGAAGAAATTCTTGAAAATTATATGTTTGATTTAAATGAAAAATCCAAAGAGAAGATATTATACTATTTGCAAAAAGATCTTTTAGGGTTGGGAAAAATAGATGAAATAATGAAAGACCCCCATATAGAGGATATCTCTTGTGACGGACCGGAGACCCCCCTATACATAAACCATCGTGACAATGGATATTTACAAACCACCGAAAGTTTTGATTCTGAATAAGAATTATCAGGAT
>JAZKSQ010000121.1:0-5159 GCA_036625995.1 Thermoplasmatota archaeon
TTCCGAAGTTAGTAATTCGGTATACCTTTATATTTTTTTGACTTTCTACTTCTTCTACTAGATTTAAACCTATTAAGGACTCCTCTTTTCTATATCTATTTTTCATCCCTCTTATGGCACCGATGACATTGGTAGGTGTCGTGTTTATATTGTAGGCAATATCTGATGTATAGCTTCCACTTGGATTTATATCAAATAGATATTCTGCGATTTTTTTTCGTACACTGCTTCTTCTTAATGATCTTATAATCAAAGGCCTTAATTTTTCTGGAGAAATCTCTTCTGCCTTATTTTCTTGCATCCCAAATCCCAACAATCTACAATGTATAAGGTTCTTGTTTAAAAATTTATCTTATTTATCTAATTGTCCAAAAGTCTATGTAGATAAATATGTATGTACATATTCATATGTAATATATGCATAAAAAAATTTTGTTAGAATTTATATCCAGCATCTTTAAATTAAGTTTTTTTTATCTTTCATGTCGATTTTAAATTGATTGATTTTTTCCAAATTTGGGTTAATTTTTCCTTTTTTGACTAAACTGAATATATTTTCGATTAGCTCTAATTCTTGGATTATCTCTCCAAAGGATGTCTCTATATATCCAGCAAATTTATTTGCATTTTGAATGTCGGAAGCTGAAATTTTTATCAGCCAATCATATGATCCTTGTAGAAAAAATAGGTCAATTACGTTGACATTAAGATGGTTTTTATTGTCTTTTTGCAATACTGTTGATATTAGCTGTTCTGTGTTTTTTAATTTCGGTGACTTGGATTTTATCATGATTAGATATATCTCTTTTTTTGCCTTTTTTTCATCGATTATAGTGGTGTAGCCCCAGATTTCATTGTCCTTTTCTAGTCTTTTTATAATCCTCCAGGCTTTCTGTCTGCTAAAACGAAGTTTTTTTCCTGTTTCGTTGGGAGTCTGTCTGGAGTCTTCTTCTAGAAGTTTGATTACTCTTTTTTCATCCTCTCTTATTTGCTCTCTACTTCTTTTCGCGATTTAAGTCTATATACCATATCTATTATATATATATATATATATCTACTCTTAGAAACATTTATCTAAATATAAAAATTTTATAAAACAAAACATAAATATATTTGATGTATTGAAAAAGTTTAAACTCAAAAAAAACCCACCATCAAAAAACAGACTATATTATTCACCTAAAACATATTCTTTTATCTAGCAATAATTTAAAAACAAAACTACAATACATAATAAGAGAACAATCGATCATGAAATATAAACTCGGTATAAGAAGAGAAGACAAAAATAAATGGGAAAAAAGAACTCCATTAATACCCAAACATGTAAAATCTTTAAAAGAAAAATACAACATAAACACAATAATACAACCCTCGAAAATAAGGATATATTCAAACGAAGAATACAAAAGATCAGGGGCAAAAATAAAAGAAGATTTATCCGAATGCAAAATAGTATTGGCAGTAAAAGAAATTCCTCTATCTTTTTTCAAAGAAAAACAAACCTATGCTTTTTTCTCACACACCATTAAAGGCCAAAAACATAACATACCCATGCTGAAAAAAATGATGGAAAAAAAATGCAACCTTATTGATTACGAAAAAATATCAGATAAATCCAACAGAAGACTCGTATTCTTCGGAAGATTCGCAGGACTAGCAGGAATGGTAGATACACTTTGGGCATACGGTAAAAGACTAAAAAAATGGGGAATAAAAACAGAATTTTCTAACATTAAAAAAACCACAGAATATACAGATTTAAACCATATAAAAAAACATCTGATAGAAATAGCTGAAAAGATAAAAAGAAACGGTATAAATAAAAAATTCGCTCCAATGATAATAGGTTTTGCAGGATACGGAAATGTATCACGAGGAGCACAAGAAATAATAGATATACTACCTACAAAAGAAATACATCCAGAAAAAATAAAAACAGCTTACATAGAACCCTCAGATAGATGTATATACAAAGTAATTTTCAAGGAAGAAAACCTAGTACAACCCAAAGATAAAAACAAGGAGTTTAAACTACAAGAATACTATGATCATCCAGATAGATATACATCGGTTTTTGAAAAATATCTACCACAACTAGACATATTAATGAATTGTATATATTGGGATGAAAGATATCCAAGACTAATCACACAGAAATACATCAAAAACAATTACATTTCAGATCAAGAATTTAATCCTAAAATTATAGGAGACATCAGCGCAGACATCCAAGGAGCAATTGAAATAACAAAAAAGACCACCACACCCGATCAACCTGTATTTATATACAATCCGAAAGAGGAGGTTATAAAAGAAAACCTAAAAGAAGACGGGATAGCTGTAATGGCAGTAGATAACCTACCATGTGAACTACCAATTGATTCCTCCTATGCATTCAGTGAAAAATTATGGCCGTTTATACCAAAAATGATGAAAGCGGATTTTTCAAAAGATTTTGAAAAAATAGATCTTCCTCATGAAATCAAAAAAGCAGTTATTCTACATAAAGGAAATTTAACTAAAAGATACCAGTATATGAACAACTTTTTATAATCACCAATGTTTTCCATCAGAAAAAAAATTAAAAAATAATTATTTTCCAAAGGAGTAAAAGTATAAACATGGGAAAAGTTTTGGTATTAGGGGCAGGAATGGTATCCAAGCCATTGGTGCAATATCTATTAAATAAAAATGAAGACGTAGTCGTGGCCACCAGAACAGTTAGCAAAGCCAAAAAAATAATAGGGAAACATGAGAGAGGGAAAGCTGTAAAATTAGATATATCAAAAGATAAAAAACTTCTCAACGAGTTAATATCTGATTCCGACATAGTTGTAAGTCTTTTACCTTACGTATTTCACGTTGAGGTAGCTAAATCGTGTATAAAAAACGGTAAACATATGGTTACTACGTCCTATGTCAGTGAAGATATGATGGATCTGGATGAATCCGCCCGGAATTCAGATATAATAATCTTAAATGAATGCGGTCTAGATCCTGGTATTGATCATATGTCTGCGATGAAAATCATCCACGATATAGAGAAAAAGAATGGGAAAATTCTCAGTTTTAAATCTACAACAGGTGCTCTTCCTTCACATGAAGCAAATAATAATCCGTTTGGATATAAGTTTTCATGGTCGCCGAAAGGAGTGCTTTTAGCTTCACGTAATTCCGCTAAATGGTTAGAAAACGATGAAATTGTGTCTATCCCAGGTGAAAAATTATTTGAAAACTATATCCTTCAGGATGTACCAGAGGTTGGTTCTTTCGAAAATTATCCTAATAGAGATTCTACAAAATATAAAAAAATCTATGGTCTAAATGATGCATATACCGTCTATCGCGGTACATTCCGAATGGTCGGATGGTGTGAAACAATGAAAGCTATAGCTGAAATAGGTTGGTTAAAAGATAAAAAACCAAAAAATTTCACCGGTGAAAGCTATGCAGATTTAACTAGATATCTTTTAAACTTGGATGATTCTGATGGTTTAGAGGAAAAGATTGCTGAAAAATTGGGTTTAAAACCTTATTCAGCTGTTATAAAACGTCTTAAATGGCTGGGTTTATTCAGCGATATCAGTTTACCCGAGGGGAAAAACACTCCTTTAGATTATTTAAATATCTTGACGTTGGAAAAAATGCCTTTAGAAAAAAATGAAAGAGATATGGTAGTGATGCATCATGAATTTATCGCTGATTTTTCTGATACTAAAAAATATGTTACTTCAACTTTAGTTAATTATGGTATACCCCAGGGTGATACGGCGGTTGCTAGAACAGTTGCTTTACCTGCTGCAATAGCGGTTAAGATGATACTGGATGGAAAAATTAAAAGACGGGGTGTCCTCCGTCCTGTTGAACAAGATGTATATGCCCCTATTTTAAAAGAACTTGAAAAAATGGATATAAAATTCGAAGAGAAGGAAAAGAATATCTAAAAAAACATTTTTTTTTATCTTTCTCTGTCTTTTTTTTTGTTAGGTTTTCCCCTTACATTTTCAGGCCTTTTATAAACTTTTTTTGTAATAAAAAAGTCTAGAGGTAAGATTTATGGAAAAACAGAAATTGAAAATGTTTGTATTAATTGTAGGGATAATATTCATTCTTACTTTTAGTTATCCGATGGAAATGAAATCATTTGTCCGGGGAGAAGATGAACATCTAAGTTCTGATTTTAGAAATTTTGATTCCTATAAACAGTTTATTTCTTTTTTGAATAATTGTTCTAACTCTAAGGGTAATATGTTTTATGAAGATAGAGGAGTCTATTTAGATGAAAGCGTTGTTTCTGGTTCTTTGAAAAATGATGTTTCTTCTGTGGATTATTCTGATACTAATATCCAGGTGGAAGGTGTTGATGAACCAGATGTAGTAAAAACAGATGGAAAACATATATATTTGGTATCTGAAGATAATGTAGTCTATCTGTTGGAAGCTTGGCCTGCTGAAGAAGCAAGGATTTTATCTGAAATTGATTTTAATTATTCTGTAAAGAATATTTTTGTAAAAGACAATGTGTTAGTTGTTTTTGGACAAGATTATAAATCTCATATGTTGGAAAAACAGAATAAAATTGTTGCAGAAGACTGGTATTCAGGTTCTAATACGTTTATTCGAATTTATGATATTGAAAATAGGTCTGAACCGGTTATGAAAAGAGAGGTAATTTCTGGAGGGATATATAGCCACGCTAGATTAATTGAAAATCATATCTACGTTATAACCACGTTGTATCCATACCATATCACCTCAACATTTGAGGAAAATAAGACTGTTATTCCACAGATTTCAGTGGATGGAAAAACAAAGAATATTTCTCTTTCAAACATTTATTGCTTAGATAAACCTTACAGTAGTTACACTCTTACCCACATTGTTTCAATTGATTTAACCAGCGAAGAAGAAGGAGTTGAGGATAAAGTGTTTACTCTTGAAGACAACCATAAGTTGTATGTTTCAAATGATAACATATATCTTGCTGTAAGAATGGATCAGTTGAATTTTAATAATTTTCAAAAAGCTATTGACGAAATAGTTATAGATGAGGTTTCTGAAACGGTTGAAGAGGATATCGAAAAAATCAGGAGTTTAAAATTTCTAGAGGAAAATCAGAAAACCCGAGTTATCAGATGGACATTGCAAAATTATTA
>JAZKSQ010000122.1:0-5157 GCA_036625995.1 Thermoplasmatota archaeon
GAATGGAGTAAAAGAAATGGTTTCGAATCCTACCGGGATGATGTTGGAAATTTTGTTGCTGAAAAAGGTGATGGAAATAAAATTTTACTGTTGGGTCATGTAGATACTGTCCCTGGTGAAATACCCGTTGAAATTAAAGAGGATGTTTTATATGGACGTGGCGTCGTTGATGCTAAAGGATCTTTGGCGTGTTTTCTTGAAGCGACAAAAAACATAGATGACGTAGGAATAAGAATTGTAGGTGCTGTTGAAGAAGAAGGAGACTCAAGAGGCGGTAAACACGTTGTTGAAACATATGACAAACCAGATTATGTTGTAGTTGGTGAACCTAGCGGATGGTCAAATGTTACTATTGGATACAAAGGATGTATTAATCTCACTTTTAGGGTAAAGACAAAGAAAAGACATAGTTCTAATTCAAAAATAAACTCGAATGAGAAAATAATTGATTTTTACAACCAGTTGAAAAGTTTCTGTGAAGATTTTAATCAGGATAAATCATCGTTTAATGGTATACAGACTAAGGTTTTATCATTAAAATCAGATGATGATCCTTTCGTACAAAAGGCGAATATAAAAATTAATGTTAGGTTCCCACCAAAATTTAACATCATTGATTTTAAAAAAACTGTAGAAAAATTTGGAAAACATGGACAAATATTCTTTTCAAAATATCTTGAGGCGGTTAAAGTAAAAAGGTCTAATAAACTTGTTACAAATTTTTTAAAATCTATCAGAAAAAACGGGGGTAATGTTAAGTTTAAATTGAAGACAGGTACCTCGGATATGAATATTCTAAAAAAGTATGGTGTTCCAATGGTGGCATATGGACCAGGAGATTCTTCTCTAGATCATACACCGAATGAACATCTAGATTTAGAGGAGTTTAATAAATCCGTCCGGATTCTAAAAGATATGCTTAAAAGGTTATAATTTAAGTTTTGAAATGAATCCTAGTAATAATTTCTTTAATTAGCCATATTTTAAAAAGAGATAAATACCAAGAGAATATTTGATTTTTTCTAAGAAAGGAGTTTTTATTTGTGACGGAAAAAACATCTCTTGGATTAGAAGAAAACGTTGAAGCTGCTCTTTGCTATCTAGTAGGTTGGGTAACTGGGTTAATCTTTTTACTTATTGAAAATGATAATAAAATCGTTAAGTTTCATGCAATGCAGTCTTTGATTACTTTTTTACCTCTTACTGTGGCTATATGGATTTTAGGAATGATTCCGTTTCTTGGTTGGATTTTTGCTAATTTTATTGGTATTCTAACATTCATATTATGGATTATTCTCATGATAAAAGCCTTTCAGGGAGAAAAATTTAAAATTCCAGTTGTAGGAGATATTGCAGAACAAAACATCTAACTTTCCAGTTTAGATATCTTGAAAAAATTAAAAAAAATGTTTAAACAAAAAACTTAACGGATCTGCCGGGATTTGAACCCGAGTAGGAGGCTCCGGAAGCCTCAGTGATATCCAGACTACACTACAGACCCAAAAATAATAAAATCAACATTTTTTTAAAAGTTGATTAACTGATGTTAGTTATTTGAATTTTTGTCTATAAAGAAAAAAGGTTAAAGAGATTACTTCCAATGGTTAGAATTCTATATGTTCTCCATCCTTATACAGTTTTTTTAAAGATTATTAAACCATTGGAAAAAGTCTGTTTTTAAACATCATTTTGAAAGATTTTTAATTTTTAACATATTCTTGTTTTTTTCAGATGAAAATTTGTCAATCTTGTTTTTTTAAATCTTTTATTTCAACGGGTTATATTAAATAACCATCGGCAATACCAGTTACCTGGCTTACGTGCAAATTTATCTGATCTTGCAGTTAGAAAAACAATGGGTATATCCTGCCATTTTTTTGTGTCTTTTATTTTGTCAAATACCTCCCATCCGCTTAGACCAGGCATCATTATATCAAGAAGTACGAGATCAGGTTTTTCGTCTTCCTTTAATAATTCTAAAAATTTTTCTCCGCTGCCTAGAGGTATAATTTTATATTGGTCTGAATACTTTAACCTAAAACCTGTTTTTATAGAATATAACTGACCTTCATCATCGTAAACAATGTATATTTTTTTTTCAAGTTACACCCTCAAAAAAACGTACTATACGTTTGGATAAAAAATTTTTTTATTAGAGAAAAAAATAGGTTATTTAGAGATTATTTTGATTTCAGCTTTTTTGGAGACAGGGGCAAAGTATGTAATGCCAACATCAAGATTATCTGTTTATTTTTTTTAGAGTCCAAGCCATGTTTTTCCCTAGGTTTTTCATAGTTTTAATTCCTTCAGAGTCTTCTTTTACATCTCCTTTATCTTTTCCTATTCCAATATTCCAATAGGTTGATCCTGGGATTATCATTTGTTGTATAAACAGAAAGTGGTTAAGTGAATTAAAAACATGTATTGCTCCAGCTCTTCTAGCCACTCCAATCGCAGCTCCTACTTTTCTTTTAAAAAGGCACCCGTTTGCAAATCCTACATATCCTGCTCGATCAATGAAAGCTTTCATTTCTGCTGTAACGTTTGAAAAATAGGTTGGTGAAGCAATAATTATTCCGTCTGCTTTAATCATTTTTTGGATATATTTATTTAAATCATCTTTATCGATTATGCATTTATTATCTTGTTTTTCAAAACATTTTCGGCATGCTTTACATCCGCTTAAATCTCGGTCTGCAAATTGTATTAGTTCAGTGCTGATATTTTCTTTTTTAAGTTCTTTAAAAACTTGTTTTATCATAAAAGCAGTGTTTCCGTCTTTTCTTGAGCTTCCATTAAATGCTGTTACTTTCATTTTAATTCACATATCTTTTTTTTACAATATAAACAACTAAACAACTATCTTTTTTAAAAAATTTGTTTGCTTATAACAAAGGCTTTATTTAGAAAAAAACATTATGTATTTTTTTGGTTTTATTCAAGGAGGTACTTGTTTATGAAGAAATATGTTACTATTACAGTTCCAAGAGAAATAGGAAAAGAAGAACTAGAAGATATTAGAGATATGAAAAAGAAATTGGAAGGAAAGCATGATTTAGATATTGAGGTTATAATAGAGGAAGGAAAACATAGAGGTTAAAAAAAAGTAAAAAAATCTTTAATAAATCATTTGTTTTCAGTTGTGATAGTTAAACCTATATTTTTTTGATTGTCCAAAAACAATTAATATATTTAGACTTATAATGTAATTGAGATTAAAACTGGTTGTTTTTTTTATGGAAGAAAGAAGAGAACTACTTGAAAAAATTGATAAAAAAATGCAGGATAACGAGTGGGACTTCGTAGGAGTAATAATGGACTATAATAAAGCCTGGAAAGGGCAGGCTCCAGTTTACAAAAAAAATGGGCATTATATTGTATCAGGTTTAGATTCTACAGGAGATAAAGAATTATTGGAACCTATTGATGAAAAGGAGGCAGAAAGAAAAACAAAAGAGAGTCTTACTAAAATAACTAAACTTATGATAAAATAAAAACCGACATATCCTTTTATTAAAATATAAAAAAACATATATGGTAAAATATAAGCATAAATGACAGATGAGGTAAAATCCCTGAAGGTGTCACAGCGCTAGCTTTACTTAGACCTCTTAGGGAGAAAGGTATCTTACAAGAAAAATTAATTTTTTTAAAAAAACATTGTTTTTAAAATCATTTATTTTAATTAAGTCTGTTTTAAACCATCAACTATATATCAACCTTTTTTATATCAAGGAAACTGTGGATAGAACATGTTTAGAGCATCTCATCGTTCACATGGCATTAGTTATGCTATTAGAGAAGTGGTTGTACCTGCACGTAAACTTGAGGAGAAAGGCGCTGAAATATTAAATTTAAACATTGGTGATCCTAACAAATATGATTTTGATACACCAAAACATATGAAAGAAGCGTTATATGAAGCTACAAAAAATGGTTTTAATGGCTATTCTCCTTCTGAAGGTTATACTGATTTAATAAAAGCTATTATCGATAGAGAAAAAAACCGAAATGATATTTCATATTCTCATGAAAATGTATGTGTGACAACTGGGGTAACTGAATCCCTGCAAATATTACTTGAAGCATCTTTAAATCCTTACGATGAGCTTTTAATACCAGGGCCTACTTATCCACAATATAACCTTATAACACGTGTCAATGAAGCTGAACCGGTATCTTATAATTGTATCGAAGAGGAAGGATGGCGTCCTGACGTAGATGATATAAGAAAAAAGATTTCTAATCGTACTAAAGCTATTGTTTTAATCAACCCTAATAACCCTACTGGTGCTCTCTATTCTGAAAAAGTTGTAAGAGAGATAATAGATATAGCTGGTGAACATAATATTCCATTAGTTTCAGATGAAATATACGACGATATGGTTTTTGATGGAAAACAACATGGGACAGCCTCACTTGCAAAGGATGTGCCTGTGGTAACCTTTAATGGTTTTTCTAAAGTTTATCTGGCTCCAGGATGGAGAGTTGGATATACTCTGTTCCATCATTCTGGTGAATTAGATAAAATCCAGGATGCTTTTATGCGTATAGCACGTTCTAGACTCTGCGCTAATTCGGTCTGTCAAAAAGCCTGTGTACAGGCCTTAAGAGGGCCACAAGATCATATCAAAAAAGTAAACGATAAATTAAGGGAAAGACGTGATTTTGCTTATAAAAGGCTAAATGAAATAGATGGAATATCGACAGCGAAACCAGAGGGAGCATTCTATATTTTTCCAAAAATTGAAGCTATGGAAGAGGGAATTTGGAAAAATGACAAAGAATTTGTACTGGATCTTCTAGAAGAAACGCATGTTTTAGTTGTTCATGGATCAGGTTTCTGTCCTGTATATGGTAAAGATCATTTTAGAGCCGTAATTCTACCGCAGATGGAAGTGCTACAGAAGGCTTTTGATAAGCTTGAAGGGTTTATGAAAAATAAAACCGAATGATAATGTATAATCAATCTTTTTTTTTATTTCTATCCATATTTTTTTAGTAAAAATATTAAACAACATACATGTTTACACTGAACTGGATTTGTCATGATTAAAAAACCAAGAGGAACAAGAGATTTTAACTCAGAAGAAATGAAGACTCGTAGGTTTGTTGAAAAAAAAATAAAATCTACATTTGAACAATATGGTTATCACG
>JAZKSQ010000123.1:0-5134 GCA_036625995.1 Thermoplasmatota archaeon
CCGAGGCCTCCTCCATGCCAAGGAGACGATCTTCCAGACTGATCTACAAGCCCAAACTTTTCAAAAAAGGAAATATGACATCTCTTACATTAATATAACTGACTCTGGATTAGAATTTAAGTATGTAGTCTGGTATAAAAAATTTAACCTAGAGTTATTATCAAAAAGAAAGCTTTGTTAAAAGAAGAAAAATGTTGGTTTAAAAAAATTATGAAAAAGAAACATTTAGAGATATTTCTGCAAAAAATACCGGTTCATCCAAATCCTAAATACGAATTAGAACAATATTCTACACCAGCAATAATAGCTGCCGACATAATATATAATGCATATCAGATTGGAGATATTGAAAATAAAGAAATTTTGGATCTAGGATGCGGAACAGGTATTTTCTCAATCGCAGCAGCTACAATGAATGCAAAAAAAGTTATAGGTGTAGACATTGATAAAAAAAGCATAGAAATAGCTAAAAAACAGGCTGAAAAAAACAATTTGGCAATAAAATTTATAAATAAAGATATCTCAAAAATAAATATTAAAGCAGATACAGTAATAATGAACCCTCCTTTTGGAGCACAAAGAAGTAACCGTAAGGCAGACCGTAAATTCCTAGAAAAAGCAAACGAATCAGCAAAAATAATCTATACTCTTCACCTAAAAAAAACAGATGAATTCATCGAACAAATAACCAAATCAATGAATACAGCTATAGATTTTAAAAAAACATATGAATTTCCAATAAAAGCCAGATATAGTTTTCATGAAAAAAAAATAAATAGAATCCAGGTGAATTTTTATAGAATGATTACCAAAAGATAAAAAATTATTTAACCAAAAAAAATATTTTCCTAAACAATTAACAGTTGAGTAAAATATGAAAAAAACAAGATACCAGAATCAGAGAATTGGGGTATTCGTAGATGTACAAAACATGTATTATTCAGCAAAAAACATCTATAATGCAAAAGTAAACTTTAAAGTAGTCTTAAAAGAAGCTATAGCTAGAAGGAAATTGATAAGGGCTATTGCTTACGTAATAAAAGCAGACGTAAAAGATGAAAATACGTTCTACGAAGCACTTGAGGACATGGGTTTTGAAGTTAAAGCCAAAGATCTACAGGTTTTCTACGGTGGAGCAAAAAAAGGAGATTGGGATGTAGGAATAGCAATGGATGTAATGAGACTCGCACCTAAATTAGATACTATAATACTTGTAAGTGGAGATGGAGACTTTTCAGATCTACTAGAACATGCCAAAAGCCTAGGCTGCAGAGTGGAAGTGATGGCATTTGGAAAAACAACATCACATAAACTAATCGGAGCAGCTGACTCTTTCAAAGATCTAGATAAAAACAATAAGTACCTTCTAGCTAAAAAATAAAATAAATGAGGGAACAATTGGTTTTAAAAACCTGAAACAAATTATAAACTAAAAAAATATGACAAATTTACAGGTGATATTAAATAGATGAAATATGTAAGTACAAAAGAATCGGAATACTTGTTAGATGACGGTGAAAGAATCAAAGATCTTGGTAAATGTAAACTCAAAGAAGCAAAAAAAGAAGCTAAAAATTCAGCTAAAAAAACTGAAAAGCCGGTGTTCATTCTAAAAACAGTAGGTTACATCGATCCGGAAGGATAAAAGAAATAGGCTTAAAGATTTTATTTTATGGGTCATTTATACCGAAAATATAATAATAGGTTATGTTATCTGGTTTCAACTTAAGAAAAATAATTAACCTAAAAAAAAATGGAAAGTGATATTTATGTCACGCAAGAAAACGAAGAAATATCGCGGTTCTAAAACACACGGACGAGGAAGCATGAAAAAAGGCCGTGGAGCCGGAGAAAAAGGCGGCCGAGGAAAAGCAGGCTGGGGAAAACATAAATTTATGCATATGCGGAAAGTAGATCCCGGTCATTTCGGAAAAAAAGGCTTTAAAAGACCTCCATCAACCATAAAAAAAGATGAAACGATAAACGTAGGAGAGCTAGAAGATAAATTTCCTGAAAAAAAAGAAATAGATTTAACCAAAGAAGGATATGACAAACTTTTAGGATCAGGAACGATAGATAAAAAAATAAAAGTCAAAGTAGAAAAAACCTCGAAAAAAGCAGTGGAAAAAATTGAAGCCAAAGACGGCAAAATAATAAAAAACGAACAAAAATAAAAAAACATAATAAACCTTTATAGTTCAACATAGTAGGTTTAAAAAAAGATGGCAGAAGAAAAGAAAAGCAGGCTTTATGCATTTAAACCCCTTATCGAGAGATGGCCAGCTATATCTAAACCCGAAGGCCATGTAAATTTTAGAACTAAAATATTGTGGACTTTAACCTGTCTACTACTTTATTTCCTACTTACTAATATAATGATTTTCGGACTACAATCCAACTATCTGGATATGTTCGAAAACTACAGATTTATTATGGCTGGTGCATCGGGTTCAATAATGCATCTGGGTATAGGTCCAATCGTTACAGCATCCATTATACTACAATTATTCGTAGGAGCTAATATAATTAATATAGATTTACAAGACCCTGATGACAAAGCTATATACCAGGGTTTTCAAAAAATACTTGTTTTTATAATGATCATTGTAGAGGCGGTACCTCAAGTATTTGGATATCTTTCACCCAGCAGCGGTCTTGAAAGCCTGTTAGGAGGAAATGCAGCCCTTGCAAATCTAATTATTGTAATTCAGCTATGTATGGGGGGTTTTCTCATATTCTTTATGGACGAGGTGATATCGAAATGGGGTATAGGATCAGGGGTATCTCTATTCATCGCAGCTGGTGTAACACAACAAATATTTACAGGATTATTCAGTTGGCTTCCAGTTCAAGGAGGAGGAATGGAAGCTTTATCATTAAATAACCCGCCAGGTGGAGTAATTCCTGGTACATACTATCTGGCTTCAGAGATGTCTTTAAGTGAAATAACGCAACAAGGATACCGGACCATATTTATGGGTAATCCACAGATAGGTTATGTAAATGCAATTGTACCCCTTTTAAGTTTCTTAGTTATATTCTTATTTGTAGCGTATGTACAATCAACTCGTATAGAACTACCATTGGCACATGGGAGAGTAAGAGGAGCAAGAGGGCGATATCCGATTAAACTGATATATGCTTCTGTAATTCCCGTAATTTTAGTCTCGGCTTTATTAGCTAACATAAACATGTTTGCAATGCTTCTCTACAGGGCTGGAGACTCTATACCTTTACTAGGTGGTCAATGGTGGATTGGTAAATATGATCTTACTACGTCCACGAGTCCTTTGATGGGTGGGGCATGGTATTTAAATAAACCAAACGGTGTAAACAGTTGGCTTCTTCCGATGCTCGCCGGTGGAAGCGGAGGTCATGAACCATGGCAATTTGCGCTTAGAATAATCATTTATCTATTTTTCCTGATTATCGGATCTATATTATTCGCTAAATTTTGGATAGATACCACAAATATGGGTCCAGATGCGGTTGCAAGACAGATTCAAAGTAGTGGAATGCAGATCCCAGGGTTTAGAAGAGATCCACGTATCTTAAAAAGAGTTCTTAAAAGATATATCCCTATAGTAACCGTGTTAAGCGGTGCTATAGTAGGTGCTTTGGCAGGAGTTTCAGATGTAATAGGAACCGTAGGTAAAACCAGTGGAACCGGAGTATTACTGGCTGTCAGTATAATAACTAACCTATACGAAGAAATTGGCAAAGAACAAGCTATGGAGATGCATCCAGTACTACGTGGATTCTTTGGAAAAGAATAAAAAAAAACGAGAAGATATTTAAAAAAATGATATCTTCCCTTCTTTTTGATATTAAACTCGTAAAATATTTATAGTACATAACATGTGGAGGAATTCAATATGGATAATAAAGGTCAAACCAGTCAGATACTTATGCTGATGCTTCTGATTTTTGTAATGTTTTTCATATTCGGCGATCCAAATATTAGGAACCAGATAGCCTCAGTAATAAACACGGCTTTTTATCCACTAATAGGTTTTGGAGGACAATTTCCAGTGTTAACGATAATTTTATCGGGAATAATAGTGGTATTTCTATCGTCTTTTTTCCAAAACCTGTTTATGGACTGGAAAGAAATGGCTAAAGCACAACGAGTGACAAAAGCATTTCAAAAAGAAATAAAAAAAGCACGTAAAGGTGGAGATACCAACAAAGTAAATAAACTTATGAAAAAACAACCTCAAATCATGAAAAAACAAACAGAGGCATCCAGCGGTATGATGAAACCCATGTTTTTCCTTTTCATATTTATAGCCCCTATCTTTATCTGGTTACGTCATTTTCTCGCCGATTTAGATTACTATTATATGACAGTACCTTGGGCTGATAGCATATCTTTAATTCCTCCGCCGGCTGATAAAATCTTGATGCAGAACTGGCTTTGGCTTTACTTAATCTTTTCAATGGTTATAGGCCAGGTAATAAGATCAGGTATGAAATATCTTCAATGGTCTGAACGATGGAAAGAAATAACAAATAAAATATTACCAGGCATCAGATAAACAAAAAAAATTTTTTGATAGATATGGTAACTATCACTATAAGCGGTGAAGTAGGCAGCGGGAAAACAACTGTGGGAAAAAAACTATCTGAAAAAACTGGATACGAATACGTTTACTCTGGAATGATTTTTAGAAAACTAGCCGAAGAACATGATAAGACATTGGCTGAATTTGGAGAATATTGTGAGAAAAACGAAAAAATAGACAAACAACTAGATGAATATCAACTAAATATACTGAAAAACAAAGATGACATAATAGTTGAAGGGAGATTAGCTGGATGGTTAGCCTTCAAAAACAAAATAAATTCATTAAAAATATTTTTGACTGCAGATCTTGAAGAAAGAACTAGAAGAGTCATCAAGAGAGAAAAAGGCGATATTGAAAAAAGAAAAAAGAAGATAATTTCAAGAGAAAAAAGTGAACAAAATAGATACAAAAAATATTACGATATCGACATAAAGGATAGATCCATATATGATCTAGTTATAGATACTACAGACAAGACATCAGATGAAATAGTAGATCTAATATATAAAAAAATAAAAGAATAATCAAATTTTTTTTTTTAAAAACTAAGTTTTGGGATAATGAAA
>JAZKSQ010000124.1:0-5125 GCA_036625995.1 Thermoplasmatota archaeon
CCAAAATTCGGAATCAATTACTAAAAATCATTTAAAACAATAATTTTTCAACAGGCTAAAAAAATTAAACATAAACTTTGGTAAAAATAATTTTAAAGGCTGTTATCCGAATTATGAATTTAATCTAAAAGTTGATAAAAACGAGATAGATACATTTTTAGTATATTCGTCTACTTCATATCCTTACTGGGTTGCTATAGATAGTACAGATGGATATCTACCGATGGGTCTTGGATTTTTTTTAAATATGGAGTTATACCAAGAAACAAAATCAAAGGAATAATAAAAATAAGCAATACTCTCTTAAAGGAGAGGGATATTTTGAACATGTCTGGGGATTTTTTATGATAATCCCTTGTCAACTATTTCATCTTTAAAAAAAAATCAATTCCTATATACTTTAAGTTGGGGAGGGAGGGGTAATAGTGGGGGCTAAAAAATCACAACATCAGGATACCAAACAAAATAAAATTTGCAACAGAAAACAATCATTTAGATACGACTGGGTCTGAGCAATCCTTGACAATGGATGGAGTATTTTTTTATGACAACGCTCTCTTCCAGTTGATAAACAGGCCAGTTATAGGTACTTTGATTGTTACAAAAGATGGTAAAAACTAAAGAATACGGGAATGTTAGCTTCCATTATAGACAAACGAGCCGATCTGAAAATTATGACTTTTATTCTCCCACTGAATTAGCGATATCTGCTAAAAATGAAAATGAGAAATTAAATCTTACCTTTACAATAATTAACGAAGTTAAGGGTATATTTCAAAATTCACTGGTGGTAAATATTGGCCTGGCATTAGTTATATGCGGAGCATTAGGTAAAATCAAAAGATATCATATTGAAGGAGATAAAAAAATTTAAAGGGAATAGCAAAAATAGAGACTCAAAGGCAAGTATCGAAATTAGGTCACGACTCATTAGAACTTAATTTTAAAAAACTCCAAAGGTGTTAGGATTAAATTGTAAATTGGATTCAAATTTTCTAAAGAAAAAACTCTCTGCGAATTTATAGCTTGCATCATATCCTTCAATTAAGTTTAATATCAACAATAAACCAAGAAAAAATTGATTAGATTTGACAGATAATTTCAGTCGTAAAGATCGCGTAGATCTGTTAGCCTCCTGGTCTTTATTGAGTCTTTATCTAGAGTGCCGGGTTTAACGAGTTTAATCTTTGGTTTTTCAACAGTTTTTGCTTTTTCAACACCATTTCTTATCTCGGGAAGTTTCATAACTGCCTTTTCTATCTTTTTCCTAAGTTTATCATTTCTTTTATCGGTTTCTACGGTTAAAGTAATAATATCCATTCCATTTTTCCGTTCAAAAGTAGCCTGATATTCTAAAACCTCAGGTATAGCAAAAAGTATTTCGTCGAACATCCAGGTAAATAGATTGTCACCTGATCCAATTGGGATTAGATCATCACTTCGTCCCTTAATTTCAATTTTTTTCAATGGCAGCCCACAATTACATATACCTGGGATTATCCGTCCAAGATCATGAGAGTTATAACGAATTAAAGGCATTCCTTCTCTATTAAAAGTAGTAAATATCAACTCACCAGTTTCACCATCAGGGAGTTGTTTACCTGTATTAGGATCCACTACTTCTGTTAAAAAACTTAATTCATTAAGATGCATGCCTTGTTTTTTTTCGCATTCGCCGGCCATTAACAATCCTATTTCTGTTGTACCATATCCTACTATTACTTCAGCATTCCATGCATCCTCTATTGTTTTTCTCAACTTGGAAGGAGTAGGCTCTGCCCCAGTTAGAATTTTTTCTACCCCTAGTTTTTTTAAATCACACTTTTTTGAAAGTTCACGTGTCAAATAATTGATCCTAGAAGTAACATCCATAATTATATTGGGTTTATATTCCTTTAAAATTTTCAGTTCATCATCTATATCTAATCTACCCGATGCAATAGTTAAAGCACCAATTTGGGTATAGGCTTGATTTAAAACATATCTATTACCCCAGAGTTCAGTGCCATATCCCACTTCAAAAGAAAGACGTACAACATCTTTTGGAGTAATACCATTCATCAATTTTAGACCTTGAGCGGTTGTCCGAATTATACTGTTAATGTCTTTTTTAGTAAAAAAGGCTTTCTTTGGTTCACCCGTAGTTCCAGCTGTAGTAAAAACCTTAGTGAAATGTTTGTATGGAACTGCAAAAAAAGATGAAGATTTTTTCTGAAGATCTTCAGGTTCTGTATAAGGAATTTTCGTAAGATCTTTAAAAGATTTTATGTGTTTAGGTTTAATACTATTTTTTTTAAAATGCTTCTTATAAAAAGGAGATTTTTTGTTGGCATATCGTATAGTCTTTTTAAGTTTGTATAGTTGATATTTCTCAATAAAAGATCTAGAAAATTTTCCAACTATTTTTTTTGAGAATTTTTTAGATTCATTAGTATTGCTTTTCAGAATATTTTTTACCGGTAGAGCGAATTGTCGGATTATAACTATCTGTCACCTTTGTTTAGTATTAAACCTTTGGTTTATATAATTTATACTAAAAAACTAATTTTGTTTTCTTGTTAATAAGACTGAACCAAGTAAAGCATTTTTCTTTTGATGTGAAACCTGTTTTATTTCAAAAAGACTACTTAAAAATATGTCTTTATCTGTTAGTGTGCCATCGCTTGATACATTTGTTCTATAAATGACATAAGATGTTTTTTTGAAAGATAGAGAAATTTTTTTAAGTACTTCGAATGCAGGTTTTATGCCTTGAGAAACAATGATTACATCGAAAGATTCAACCGGAAAATCCAGCCCATCGGCATGTTTAATATGAATTTTATTGTCAAGTTTTTTGTTCTTAATTAACTTGTTAGCTTGTTTAACAGATCTAAAATTTTTATCTATCCCAGTGGTACTACAATTTGTTTTTTCAACTAAAAGGATACATGTTGCTGGAATCGATCCGCAGCCGATGTGTAAGATTTTGTCCTCTGATGAGATTTCAGCAAGGAATACCTCTTTTTCAATCATATTTTCATAAAAACTAAGATAAATAGGTAAAAGGTCATCTATTTTGAATACTATTTTTTCCATTATTATAAAGAAATAATCAACAATTTTTTTTATTTTAAAAGCATCAAATTTTACCACTATTTTATCTAAAAAAAATCTGGAAATTTTTCGAAAAATCATGCTTTCCCTCTCATCTTAGATTCTATAGGTCTAATAAATCTCGCAATTTTTTTGGATTAATTTTTTTATAACTTTTTCTCTTTTCTGCTTTTTTAATGAGTTTAACAATTTTATGATTTAGCGTGGCGTCTAAATTGTTTTTTTCTGCAAGTCTAACTATTTCTCCGTTAATGTAATCTATTTCTGTTTTTTTATTTCTCAAAAGACTTTGTTGCATAGAATTTTTAGCATTTTTTTCTAATCCTATCAAAGATATACCAATTTTTAATAAAAAAGAGTTTAGAATCCTCAGTTTAAAAACTAATTTTTTTGGATCAAAAACTGGCAATTTTTTTATTTCAATACCTGCTTTGTCAACAACATCTAAACCTTCTTTTAATGTTTCAATTATTATTTTTTTAGAATCTTTATTAATAAAGGATTCTCTCAACGTTTGACCTGTCAATGCAGTTACCGAGTTTTGTAAATTGAAAATTATTTTACTCCAAAGGTATCCAGCTATATTATCAACTTCTCTTGTCTCTAAACCTGCTTGTTCTAGTTTTGCCCTTATTTTACTAGAGGATTTCTTAGTTTTTTGAAGAAAAAAACCACCGGGAATAGTAATTTTTACTTTTCCAGGCTCTAAAAATAATACGTTGAAAAGTACAACTGTTGATAAAATCTCGTTTTTTAAATGTTTTTTTAAGATATCTGCATTTCTAATTCCATTCTGCAAGGAAACTATAATTGTTTTTTTGCCTACATTTTTTTTTAAATCCTTGGCAAGGTTTTCTGTATCTTGAGACTTCACACAAATGAATAATACATCGACTTTCTCTAAACTTTCTAAGTTTGAACTTAATCGAGGGTTTTCTATTTTTTTCTTATTTCCTTTAAGATAAACCTCAATTCCTTCTTTTTTAATTTTTTTAACCTGTGCTTTCTTACCTATCAAAACTACATCTTCATCGGAATCAGAAAGAAAACATCCTACAACAGTTCCAACGGCACCTAAACCTACCACACCAAATCTCATTTTTTTACCACAAACTCATATCTTTTTCTTAAAGTTTGCTGAGAAACAAACGTTACCAAAAGCGATAGTAGATATATAACTATAGCTAACTCGATTTTAATAATACCTGAGATTAATGCGGATGCTAAAGTCACACGTTCAATAACAAAAAATTCATGGAATTTCAAAGCTTTCCTTCGAGAATAATTTTTTAAGGAGGTGAAAAAATATACATAAAGTGATAACAATATTAAAAAATCAATAACCATCATGATAAAAAAATAAATATTCAAAAAATTATAATATAAAGGAATTACAAGCACGGTTGAAAACCATATACAAGTTAAGAAAAGCGAAATCCAAATAGATTTTTTTAACCCATATTTAACTGGAATTGTTATATATCCACCTTCTTTGTCACCTTCGATATCCCTGATCGCTCCAACCATATTACTGTTGAAATCATGTAGTAAAAAAACAGTTGCCAAAAGCCATACATAAATGGGTAAAGAAGCTAAGTTTTGATTAAAAGTAAATACTCCAAATAAATATGCGGCAATTGTAACAACCCCCCGATTGAAATGACCAAAAATACCATGTGATTTAGATATTCTTGTATATCCATATACTAGAAAAGCTACAATAAAAACCAGTACCAGATTACTTATATTTAAAAAAAGATAGGTAAGAAAAGTTCCGGATAAAGCAAAGCTCCCTCCTACAAATAAAGCCTCATTTGGTTTTATTCGACCTGAAGGTATAGGTCTATGCGGTTTTTCTATTGCATCCAATTTACGATCAAGAAAATCAGAAAGATAAAGAGCTGCTATCCAACCCATGACAGGGATAAAAAATGACAAAATCCCGGTTCTAATCCCGGGTAATTTTTGAAAAGATATACAGGATCCAGCTAGACTTACAAGACCACACCAGATTACTGTATATGGCCGC
>JAZKSQ010000125.1:0-5114 GCA_036625995.1 Thermoplasmatota archaeon
CAAAGGACGACCAGTTCACTTATACGAACTTACAACACCGTTACCCGATATACTGAAAAACTTCGAAGAAGAAAAAATGCAGGAAGTTGAAACAATCAAAGAAGGACTAGGAAATCTACGTAAAATAATGAATGAATACAAATAAACAAAAACCCTCGTTCTTGCATAAAAAAATCTAACCATATCTATAGAAAAAAAAACAAACAACAATTTCCGCTTTTTTTTAAAACAGTTGTAGCTTGCTCTATCTTGATAACTTGATTTATTTTCATAATTTAGGTGATAAAAAATTATTGATGAGAAAATTAAAAACTTATTTAAAAATGTAGATGAAAAAATAGATGCAATAATTATTAAAAACTCATCTGGTAATTTCATAGACACTAATTTTTTTTATTTTACCGGTTTAGAACAAGGTTTATTTGAAAACTCGGCGTGTATACTCACCAGGGATCTCCCTATCACTGTTATAACAACAAAACTAGAAAAAGAGAATATAGACAACCCAAAGATTAGGGTAAAAACATACGAACAAAAACAAAAGCTTTATGAACATATCAATAAAACGATAAAAAAATCTAACAGAATAGGTTTAAATTACTCAGCTTTAACATATAAAGACTTTGAAAATCTACAACAAAATCTTAAAACAGATTTTTTAGATGTCTCTCAAGACATTTCAAGGAGTAGAACAATAAAAACAGAGGAAGAAATTCAAAAAATAAAAAAAGCAGCTGAAATCTCTGACATAGTTATGAAAAAAATTCCTGATTTAACCAAGGAAGGTATGTATGAATATGAATTAGCTGCAAAAATTGATTATCTGTTAAATAAAAATGGGGCAGACAAACCTGCTTTTCATACGATATCATCATTTGGAGAAAACACATCGAAACCACATTACGCAAAAGGTAATAAAAAACTAAATAAAGGCGATTTTATAGTCTGCGACTTCGGTGCTTCATACAAAAAATATAATTCAGATATTACAAGGACATTTGTTTTTAAAAAATGTTCTAAGAAACAAAAAGGGATGTACGATGCTGTTCTAAATGCACAAAAGATTGGTTTAGAGAAAATAAAAGCTGGTGTAAAAGCATCAGAAGTCCATCGATCAGTTCTGGACTATATCAACAATACTTCTTTCAAAGGTTTTTTCATACATTCAACTGGTCATTCTCTAGGTATAGATGTACATGATGGAGGAATAGGTTTAGATCCCAACTCAAATGATGAACTAAAAGAAAACATGGTTTTAACTGTTGAACCAGGGATATATTTACCCGGTTTTGGTGGTGTCAGAATCGAGGATGACATAGTTGTTAAAAAAGATGGATATGAATTTTTAACTAAAAGCTCAAAAAAGATTTTAATAGAATAAAAATAAAAAATGTTTTTGTTCCATTACTTTTTTATTGCCGATAGAGATATAGGTCTATTGTGATTATCGATGAGTTTGTATGATGATGCTGAATATATAAGAAAGCAGGCCATGGAAAATAATAAATTTTTTTCAGAATCTATCCCTATGATTGCCAGCGAAAATGTTTTATCTCCTCTTGCAAAGGAGATGTTGACCACTGATTTTCACGGTAGATATGCTGAAGGAACACCCGGTAACCGTTATTATCAGGGATGTAAATATTTTGATAACGTCGAATTAAAGTCTATTGAACTTGCAAAAAAGTTATTTGACTGTAATTATGCGGATGTTAGACCAACTGCCGGTACCACTGCAAATATGGCTGTTTTAAAAGCTTTAATCAAGCCAGGTGAAACAGCTACCGTCTTAGATTTAGCAAACGGCGCGCATATATCTTTTGGAAAGTGGGGAGCCGCAGCTCTTCGAGGTATAAACTTAGTTTCCTATCCTTTCAATGACGAAGAAATGAATATAGATGTCGATGGAGCTGTTAAACTAATAAAGAAAGTTAAACCTACATTAGCTTTAAACGGAAGATCTGTGTTTTTATTTCCAAGTCCTATAAAGGAAATTGCTGAAGCAGCTCATGACGTCGGAGCTCATCTTGTTTACGATGCAGCCCATGTACTGGGTCTTATAGGAGGAGGAAAATTCCAAGATCCATTAAGAGAAGGTGCAGATGTTGTAACAGGTAGTACCCATAAAACCCTACCAGGCCCTCAAGGCGGAATGGTTCTTTCTGATCATAAAGGCGATACAAAAGAAGATAAATCATTTCTGCAGAGACTCAATTTTGGTGTATTTCCTGGGGTTACTTCTTCTTATCATCTACATCACGTAGCTGCTAAGGGAATTGCTTTTGCTGAACATTTAAAGTTTGGATCTGAATATGCTGGTCAGACAATAAAAAATGCAAAAGCCTTGGGTCAATATTTACATGAAAAAGGTTTTGAAGTATTTGGAGAAAAACTTGGATTCACTGAGTCTCATCAGATTTTATTGAAAGTTGGTGAAGGCAAAGGTAATTCTGCCGCTGAGAAACTTGAAAAAGCTGGTATTGTAACTAATTCAAATACTATACCTGGCGATACAGATCCTCTTAATCCATCTGGTTTAAGGTTAGGTACACCTGAACTGACACGTATCGGTATGGAAGAAAATGAGATGGATGAAATAGCTGATTTCTTCGTCAGAGTATTGAAAAAGGACGAAAAAACAAAAAAAGTAAAGGAAGATATCAAAGAATTCAGAAAGGACTTTCAGGAAATTAATTATTGTTTTAAAGAAGGCTTCAGAGGATATGACTATAATAAAATGATTTAAAAAAATAAACCCTAATCCTTTTTTTTATTTTAATTATGATTGTTGCAATTTCTGGTACACCTGGATCCGGTAAAACTTCGTTGGCTAAAATTCTGAAGGATAAAGGCTATAAAATTTTAAATCTGAATGAAATAGCTGACAGAGAAGAATTTATATTAGAAGTTGATAAAAAAAGAGATAGTAAAATTGTTGATATTGATAAACTAGATAGGTTTGTAGAAAAAAAGTATAGTCAAGAAGAGGATGTTGTCTTCGTTGAAAGTCATCTTTCCCATTTATTAAAATATGTGGACTTAGTTATTATTTTAAGATGTCATCCTAGAGAATTGAAAAATAGGTTGTCAGATAGAAACTGGTCTGAAGAGAAGACACGAGAGAATATCGAGGCTGAGGTTCTTGATGTAATTTTATGTGAAGCTGTTGATGTACATGAAGAAAATAAGGTTTTTGAAATAGATACAACCGATAGTAATCTTGCAGATGTTGTTTCTGCTGTGGTTGATATAGTAAAGGATAAAGATAGAAAAAGATATAATATAGGCGATATTGATTGGTCTGATGAAATATTTAAAAAATAGATAAATGATAGATGATTTTTCTTGGTTGAGATTAGATGGTGCTTGATAGTCAAAGAAAAAAAATAGATCCAGTTTTATCTTTTATAGCAAAATTTTTTTCAAAGATCAACCCTGATTTATTGACTTGGATTTCTTTATTATTTGCTTTTATATCTGGATTATTTTTCTTTTTTTCTTCTCCGGGTAGAGAGTTGATGAATTATTATCTTTTTTTTGGAAGCTTGTTTGTTTTTTTGAATGGTTTATTTGATGCATTGGATGGAAAAGTCGCTAAGATGAGAAATAAAGATTCTAGGCGAGGTGATTTTCTCGATCATGCGTTTGATAGATTTTCAGATGTTTTAATAGTAGGAGGTATTGCATTGGGTCCTTGGTGTCAGGATTGGTTGGGTGTTGTGGCGATTGCTGGTGTTTTGCTTACTAGCTATATGGGTACTCAATCTCAAGCGGTGGGTTTTCAAAGGACTTATTCTGGTTTTTTAGGGCGAGCTGATAGATTGGTTTTTTTGATGCTCGTTCCGATAGTTCAGCATATTTTAATTCATGTTAATTTGGAGATAATTTATGGTTTTTATTTAATGGAGTGGATTCTAATTTATTTTGCTTTTATGGGGAATCTAACGGCTGTTCAAAGATTTTTTAAAACTATGCGATGGTTTAAAAAAAATAGATGATTTTTTTTATTTCCAATATTAAAAAAAGTGATTTTTATTTGAGAGGATAAATATATTTAACTTGTTTTTATTCTTCTTTTTTGAATATACAACTACATATTCGGATGATAAAAAATATTAATAATATGTATTTGTTTTAGCTATATTGTGAAGAGAGAGGGTTAAGTATGGATTTACCAAGTTCTATTGAGGATTGGTTAAACACTGCTTTTGTAGTAGGTCTGATAATCTTTATTGTATTATTCTGGATTTTGGTTATACCTGTAGCATAAAGAAAATTCATTTTTTCACTTTTCCCTCTTTTTTTTAGCTTTTTTCTTTAATAAGATTTTTTATAATTGAAAAATTATATATATCAAGATAAACAACTTGTTTTATAAGAACCACTTATTCCTCCAAAAATTAAGTGATAATTTATGAATAAAATTAAAACTACAACCTTAATTACAACAATATTATTACTTTTAATGTCAGTTAATATAATAACAATTAACGCAGATAATACAACTCCTAAACAATGGTCAAACAATGAAAATATCGTGAACTTAAATACTTCTAGTTGGAATCTTATGGGAACAGAGGCAACAATCAAAGCCTACGATAAAAATAACATACCGACAAATCTAATACATCAAGGAACAACAGGATTAAAAATCGGAAGAAATAACACAATAGAAACACCGGAAAAACTAGAAATACAATTTAACGAAAATAAAGTCTTATTCTATATAGAACTTACAAATCTCGATAAAAATGAAGAATCTAAAATAGATCTATACTATAAAAACAACAAACTAAGCTTCACAGTAAACGGTACACCAGAAGGAAAAGTGAAAATATCAGAAAAAGTAAACCAAACAAAATGCAAAAGAATAACGATACAAACTAGCTATTCAAACGAATCTGCATCCTATAGCAATTTTTCACTGTCAACAATAAGAATTTGTTCAGGTAAAGGAAAAATAAGTTTTATTAATCCATTACAAAATATAAACCCAGTCGCGGTAACCGGAGGACCATATAAAGCAGATGTTTCAGAAAGTATTACCTTCGATGGATCTAAAAGCTTCGATCCTGACGGAGAAATAACTAGCTATGTCTGGGATTTCGGAGATG
>JAZKSQ010000126.1:0-5096 GCA_036625995.1 Thermoplasmatota archaeon
TTGTCCGATGGTAATCTGGACTTCTTTTATTGGTGAAAAGCTGCTTTCATCTCCGAATTGATCTTTAGCTTTTACCTTTATATCGTAAGTGCCTACGTTATCCCAGTGGTGTGTTATTTCGGCTGTTTCTCCGGATGGATGTAGGTCTGTCCATTCGTCGACGTTGTCGTCGCCGTTCCAGTCCCATCCGTATTTGATTGTGTCTTCATTGGGTTCAGTTGAGCTTGTTGAGAAGGTATATTCAATTCCTACGTTTCCTGCTGATGGACCTGATGGTTCGCTTGGTGTTGAAGGTGGATCATTGTTTGGATCTTCTGGATCTGCGGCTGCGGTTTCGTCGGTATACATGGTTGATTGGGCAAAGACGCTTCCGATGACTTTGATGTTGCTTTGGGTTATATCTGAAGGTCCGGTCCATGTTTCTGTGATGTAATCTGTTGATCCGCTTGATACCGAAACATCTTGATTTATTGCATAATCGTCGAGCATGGCAAAATGATAAGGGTCTCCATCGTAGTCATCCCATCTTGAGGAAATTTCGGTTACATAGACGTGTAGATGTCCAGTGTAGGTTGAGTCTTCATTGTTGGTGATTTCTGCTGTGACTGATATTTGTCCGCCTCCCATCCAGGATGCGGTGATGTCTAAATCTACATCTGCTACATCTCTATCGCCGCATTGTTGTATGGCGTTTTCGTAGTTGCCTGTGCCGCTTTGTCCGCCTTCTACTTTTGTGTATCCTCCGTCAAATACGACGTTTGGATAGGCGGTTACGCCTAGTTCGTTTATTCTACTAGATGCATGAGAATTTTTATCGTCGACTAGTGTTACGAAGTAAAAATCGTAGTCTAGTTGATATGTTTGGTATAGCCAGTAGCTTGCACTTGGGCAGTATTGGCACCATGTTGCTGTGCATTCTTCGGCAAATACGGTGTGGCTTAATGAAAATGAGTTGTCATTTTCTTTTATTTCTTTTTCTATATTGTTATTGTTTTGTTGTACGGTTTGGGCTGAATAGGTCGCTGATATTAGTAGTATGAATAGTATGGCAAAGGTTGTTAAGATTTTTTTACCTCTGTTTTTTATCTTTATCATATTATAAAACCCCTATATACATTACTTAAATAATAAACGTTCGTTAATATAAAGCTTGCGGTGAAATAAAAAACGGGAGTAGAAACTACAAAAAGTAAACCATAAAATAGTTTTTTTATTGAGATTTTTCACTTTAATATATAACGTTAATGTAAAGATTTTTGTTTTTTTATTTTTGGTGATTAATAAGACTTAGCTTTTTGTATTAGGTTTCAATAAAAAGATTTTTGTGTATCTGAATCAGAAAAAATTTAAGATAAAAAATATTTTCATTACAGCTTCTTTATAAAATTTTATTGCAGGAAATATCTCGCAATTTATAATTTTTCGTTTAAATCTTAACATAAAAAAACATTAAGATAGAAGGGATAGATTTTGTTGTTGATCCTACTTGTATTTTTATTGTCGGTCGGCCAAAACCTAATATTAAACTATTAGTTTGGATAGTTACTGTTTTGTTCGCTGGTATTGTTATGTTACCTGTTATTTGTCTTTTTGAAAAAAGAATTCCATCATTAATATTAATCTTATAAGGTATATTTTCTGCGTCTATAGTGCCTTTATTTTGGATATCAGCTGAAATTTTTGTACCTCCAGTTATATTATTAATTTCAAGTATCGGTGTTTTAAGTTCAATATTGTCAAAGTATACAGTTGAATTTTCTCGTTTATCTGTCCAAACAATCGAATTTTTATCGATATCAATGGCGTCTGTTTTATCTGAAACATTTTCTTCTTGGTTGACTATTATAGGGCTCTTCCAGTTTTTTCCTCCGTTGGTGGATGTTGTCAGATGAATTTTGTTTTGTTTTACATATGTAACTGCGACGCTATTTCCATCTGCTGTTACCTGAGGTTTTTTTTCTTTTTCTTCGGTGTCTGTAATCTGTCTTGTAGAATATGTATATCCTTTGTCTTTTGAGTAGTGTAGGTATATATCTTCGTTTTTTTCACATACTATATATATGTATCCGTTGGATGCTTTTATTTTTGGGTTTTCATAGTTTTTAAATATATGTGAAGGTCCATAATTGCTTTCTTTGTTGTACCATTCTGGGTTTCCTGGTTCGAGATAAAGCATGTCAATTTGTATTTCAGGTTTATTTGTAGTTTCGTTTATGATTTCGCATAGATCATATTGCCATCCTGTACCTAGGTCTATGTCTATATCTACGTTTTCTATTGTTCCATTCATGTAGTTTTTCCAGAGGATTTTATATGGTTGTTCTGATGTTTCGTCTGTTTCGCAGAAAAAGTAGTATGACCATCCGTTTCCATCATTTCCAGGCCATATGGTAAGGCCATGGAAATTTTTATATGGTCCGATTTTTGTTCCGTGTGGATATCCTGCTGTGGAGGGATTTCCTATTTGTGTCCAATAAGATTTATCCCAACTTAGTATTCTTCCATTGAACCATCCGTTCATATCGAAGTCTTGTGTTGAGCCTTTATATTTTGTGTTGGGGTTTGTAATGTTTGGAAATCCGAAGAAAAGTTGTATTCCTGTTTTTGAGTCTATTCGATGTGATCCGTATACCTGCATTTCTTGATCTCCTGTATAGTCCAGGCTGGGATTTTTAAAACTAGTATTTCCCAATGAGATTGTCATCTGTTCTTGCCATGCTTTTCCGTTATTTGTTGAATATGTTGCCGTAAGTTGTCCCTGGGAATAATTTAGTTTTTGTGTTTCTGCGAGAGCTAAAATTTTTTTGTTTTTTGTCGCTATTTCTGGATTTTTTTGTATGATGAAAGGGTTTTTTGGAAGGATAGATGTAGTGTTGGAAAAAAAATTTTCTGTGTTTGTCTTTAATTTCTTTATTTGCTGTTCTGGTAATGGTATAATTTTTTTAGGTTTAATTACGGAATGGTGTTGTTTTTCTTCGTTATTTATTCTATTTGTTTGAGCTATGGAAAAAGGGATTGTTAAGAGTAATGTTAGAATGATGAATAGTGAAATTATTTTTTTGTTTTTTATTTTACGAATTATTTGAAATTGCATATGTTTTATTATATAATTTTGTTGGATTATAAATATTGTGGTTTTTTTTTGATTTGAAGTTTTTTTAGATATATTAGAACGATTTTTTGGGTTGAGGTGTGTTTTTATTGTGTAATTTATGTATATTTCGATTTTAAGGGGCATTATGCGTAAATTCTTGCCGAATAAATAGTTTCCCATTCTTTGAGATAAAATAGCCATAGAAGGCATTTATATGTGTTTTAAAGATGTATTTATCCTGGATTTTTTGTATCTTAGACTATCCATATAGTACATGTCTTTGAAAGTACATTATCTGTTTTTTTTAATGGGGATGGATAATACGATGTGAAATCAGGGAAAAGACAGTTAATAATGGTAAAAAATTTGAGAGATAAAATCCTTGGTAATAAATTAATTATTTTAGTCAGGTTTTAATTAGTGTTTCATCGGATAGATAGGTCGGCATATTATTACTAGAAAAATCCTAGTATAGTCGTGGGGTACATCTCCTCCATTTCCAAGTGTTTGTGCATTTATTGCAGTTGTAACTGCAGCTGTGTTAGATGTTGTTGATTGGTCTACCATATATGCATAATCACCTGCACTAGCATATCCATATTGATTCGAATATCCACCTGAAATTTGATAGATAGGGACAATCTCCTTTATGGCCTTATAGACCAAAGTTAAGTTATTCATAATTATTTTTTCCGTAGATTTTGCCGTTGTTTAGTACTTCCCATGCTACCTGGTTGAATCAAATGCAAAAAAAAATATAATCAGCTTTTGGTGTATATTTAAACTTTTTAACTTTAATTTATTGTGGCTATTTGTTAATGAATTATACCAGTTTTTTAGGGATCGATGAAAATATTTTTATAACTCAATATTTAATATTGTATCAAAACAGATTAGGTGTCATTTTTGATGAAAAATAAAATGATTATATTATTCGTAGGAATCTTACTGATTTCTGTTGGTTTCTCAGGATGTACTGAAAATAAAAATGTTAATGGAAATGGAGATAAAAAAGGGGATTTAGAAAAATTTGTCGGAACCTGGAATACCTCTAACCCTATTCAATGGTATATTAAACCATCTTTTATATTCTATGAAAATGGTAGTTTTGCTGTTGGTTCTTATGGTGGAACATACATGGTTAAAGACGGTAAATTGGAGTTACATTGGAGAGACAGCGAAACAGTATATATCTATAATTATTCTTTTTTAGATGAAGATACGTTAGAACTTACCTATATTGAAAACGGCGATAAAGGGATATATAATAGACAATAATACTTTAAATCTTAATGTAAGAAAGAAGTTGATAGGAAAAAATTGATTTTTTAACATTATTTATCTATACTGTCCAGGGCGAATGTATATATAAAAAGGTGATAAGAAAAAAGCATCAACAGTTTTATTTACTGTGTCAATATTTTCCGTCCATACACTAAATGTTATTTGTGTTGCAAACCCAATCCCAAGAACGGGGTAAAAAAATCGATTTGCTTCTTCACCTGGTTCTAAATTAGCTGTTATTTCTTCGGTATAGGTTCTTCCGGTTAGTATAATTCCTCCTGTTATCTTCATAAAAACCTGTATATCTTTCAGGTCTCTTTTTCCTATGTTTTTAACTCCATAGTTTATCTGGTTACTTGATCCTCCATTAATATAAGTTATTTCTAAACCAGATTTATTTTTTTCCGTATGTTTTAAAACATAGATCCCTGCTGGCGTTTTGAAACCAAGTTGATCCATTGTCATAAGAATTGTATTGAGCTCCATTTGGATAGTTATTAGTACTGACGCCATGCCAGCGATATAGATTATTTAAATCTCCACGGGATGTTTTACAGATAATAACATATGTTTCTTCAGTATTCAAGGTAATATTAGAAAAATTTATTTCAATCCATTGTTCCTCAGAAGTAATGTTAGACGATGGTATTATATTAGTAATTATATCTATTGATCTAAAGGGAGGTTTTCTAATACTAACGGTTAAATTAGATGTAAC
>JAZKSQ010000127.1:0-5071 GCA_036625995.1 Thermoplasmatota archaeon
TATTCTCTTCGGTCATATAATCAAAATCAGCGAAAACCGCCATGTCAGGATCAACTGGACCTGGTCCTTCTTCACCTCCTGGCCATTCTACTGCATCTATCCATGCAGCTATATCTTCGGCAAAACTGTTGCAGCCGTAGGCTATGTTGAAAAATCCGTTGTATCCCCAGCTTTGTCCCCAGCTGTTTTTTACTATCCAGTATCCTCCGTTCATAATGTTTGGGTCGTCTTTCCATCCAACTAGTGTTACTTCATGGTTTGTTGTGCCAGGATCGTCTTGTTCGTATACATCATCTGGGTCATTATGGGTGTTTCCCCAGTTTTGGAAGCTACTTGAGGCATATATGTCTACACATAATGGACCATGTTCTAAAACCCAATTTTTTAAGAAATCCCAGTCAGATGGGTTATCTTCGCTGAGTGAATCCGTCCATCCCCATGAAGATATCTGCCATAGTTTGTTGTCGGGTTGTGGCGGCTCTGTATAATAGTCCCAATCGTCACATTTATCTGAGCAAGGAATGCTGTCGTCAGCTTGATATGACATACATGATTCTATGGGGCATCCATTAATGTTGTTTCCATATTGACCTGAATCTGTACTATAAATAGCTTCTATAATGGTGTTTCCTAATCCTCCACTGCAACCATAATTTCCAGCGTTAACACAAGAAAGACAGTACTGTTCTGAAAGGTCTATATCTGTATCCGGGGAACCTGAGGCAATATTTATTGCACCTTCAAATGCCCCTAAAGCTGCAAAGATATAACAGCTACCGCAGTTTCCTTGATCTCTTGCCGGTGTAGTCCAATCGCCTCCATAGTCTTTCCAGCTGAACTGGTTTGGAATATCATCAAAACTACCTGTTGCTGTTGGTTCTTCTACATATTGCGGGATTTCATAATATTTTTCGTCCATTGAAGGCTTGCTTTCCATAACAGGACGTGATAATTCTGCATTATTTTCATTTTTATTATCAAAAAATTTATTTTCTATGTAATTTATCTGACCTATTGCCCTAGTTTTTTCTTGCTCATCTACTTTTACTGCAGATACAAGAAAACCAAAAACAAGCAGCAAAGCTACTCCTAACACTATAACTTTCTTATTAATTACCATTTTTCTTTACCCCTATTCTTTATATTTATTAAAGATTTTCTATAGACACCTATATAAATATAAGGATAGATTAAATATAAAACTTTTGGCAGTAATTTTTCACTAAGAGTACAAATAAGAAGATTTAAAGAAAAAAATTGTCGAAATGCTTTGCGCGATATTAAAGGCATGGAGGACAAATAAACTTAAAAATAAAAAAGTATTTATATATTGAAGCTAAACATTAAAAAATAAATTAAATTAATAAAAAAAGAGAGTAATTCTGAGGATAAATTATGGATAAAAAGCTAATTCGAAAAATCATCATATTTTTCACAATCATCTTAGTTATTAGCAACATTTCAACTACCTCCTTGTCTCAAAATCAGATTTTGAATAAAAAAAAGCATCCTAATATAGAGTCAAATCCGATCTCCTCTTCATATAATAACACCTATCAGACATCAAAATCCGATATACAAATAGCAGATGTTAAAGGAGGTTTAAATCTTGCCGTAACAGTTGAAAACAAAGGAAGCATAACATACAGAAACGTAGAAATTATAATTAAAATAAAAGGCGGTATTCTTTTGACACCTCGGAATAAAGAATATACTATCCCTTTGCTTACACCTAATGGAGAAGATAGAAAATATACTTTACAAAATCAACTATTTGGGCTTAGTATAAATACATTCAACCCGTTACACATATCTTTACTGTTAAACAATTCTGGAAACCCTAAAGTAATCGGGCAAATTGATAGTTTCTTAATTGGCCCCTATATAAAAATAACAAATTCCATGTTAAATAAAGAAAATTTGTATGAAGGATATAATCTTTTCACCCCTGAATATGGAAAGGATATTTATCTAATGGATAATTCAGGCGATATAGTTCATAAATGGGATACCCATAACATCCAAGGTATGGCTACTTATCTTCTTGAGAATGGAAATATTATTCGAACTGATTTTAGAAAGATAAACCCAAATTTTCCTAGTGGGGGGATAACAGGACATGCCGCAATATACGATCCCAATGGAACACATGTTTGGGATTTTATTTATTCGAATAAGACACATTGTTTACATCATGATATTGAACCGCTACCCAACGGTAACTTTCTTATGTCTGCTTGGGAGATCAAAACCTATGACGAGTTGATTGAAGCTGGTAGAAATCCAGATACTTTTAAAAATCGTATATTCTCTGACCATATAATAGAAGTTAAACCTAAGGGTAGATTTGACTATGAGATTGTTTGGGAATGGAATGTCTGGGATCATCTAATCCAAGATTACGATGAAACAAAAGACAATTATGGTGTTGTAGCTGATCATCCTGAACTTATTGATATAAACTATGGGGAATCTGGCTCCGATTTCACGCATATAAATTCAATTGATTATAACGAAGAGTTAAATCAAATCCTGTTGAGTGTACGGGAGTTCAATGAGATTTGGGTTATTGATCATAGCACAACCACAGAGGAAGCAGCTAATCACTCCGGTGGAAAATATGGCAACGGAGGAGACTTACTGTACCGATGGGGGAATCCGGCTGCATACAGAAAGGGAGATGAAGAAGATCAACAACTATTTAATCAACATGATGCTACTTGGATAGAGGATAATTGTCCAGGTTCTGGAAACATACTTATTTTCAACAACGATAACCCTTCTATTGATGAAAGCAATCCTAATCTACATTATTCATCTGTAATTGAGATAACACCTCCGGTCGATATTCAAGGCAATTATATTAAAATCGGTCCAACTTTTGGACCTAGAAAACCAACATGGAGTTATATGGATGAAGATAACCCTCATGATTTTTATTCATTTCATCTCTCCAGTGCTCAAAGACTGCCTAATGGAAACACACTTATGTGTGAAGGAAATAAAGGAAAATTCACTGAAGTCACCGAAGATAAAGAAATAGTATGGCAATATACCAATCCGTACGGAACACCCAACCATGTTTTTAAAATCCATAGATATAGCCCAGATCATCCAGGTATACAATCACTTCTAAAATAAAAAAAACCTAAACGAACTGTGTTACAACTAAAACAGTATAAATCTAGGGTGTGATTCATTTAATGTTAGAAGAGGATATTTGTTGGTTTATACGATTTTCAACTATCGTACCATAGGTTTCTATATCATCCGAGGGTAAAGATCCTGTCACGATTACGTTCACAATATTGTTGATTCTGAATATAAGCATATTAATAGTTGTATCTTCGCCCTCCATCGTGGTTTTATTTTGTTTCAACACTGAATCGTCTCCAATCTCCTTTATGGAAACAGTGGTAAAATTCCAGTCGTTTACTTCGCCGGGGAACGTAGAAGTATTTTTTAATCTATTTAGAAAGGTTTTTCCTTTTTCTATAGACGAAAGCTCAGCGGATTGTTGAATTATAAACGCTGGAGATTTCAAAAAGTAGACCTCAATTTTTTCCTCTACTAGCAATCCTTCAAACATTTTTCCTTCTGAAACAACATATGATTCGGTGATATGTTCTTCGTTGAGTTTTTGAAAACCGGATTGGAGTATATCGTCTTTAAGCAAATTTATTTTGGATAAATCAATGTCATCCCCCGTTTTTTTATCATCTTTTTTTTCGATGCATCCTGAAATAGTTAGTAAGCAAAATATTACTATGAAAGTTATAATAAAATCTTTTTTTTCCATGGTTATCCTCTTTTTATAGACCACATGTTTTTTGATATAAAAAAAGATTGCGCAATTACTTATAATATAAAAAAAGAATCAAAAAAAAATTGTAACTTATTTTTTTTTAAAAATAAGTTTCTTAAATTACCTGACTTAATTAAAAATATTTTTTCGCTAAATTTTTAGTATAAATGGACCAATAATAAAAAAATCTGTTTTTTTCTGAATTTCCTGTTGAGTTAACTCAACTGTAACATTTGCTTTTCCTATACCAAGTAGTATATCGCTTTTTATTGCTATCTGTTCATTAGGGGCTAATTGATCAATTTTTCCAGTTGTATGTCTAGAAAATAGAAAGTTCTGTATTTTTATACTCCATGAAAAATTCATGGCAGCTATTTTCCCTTCGTTTTTAATTATTGCCTTTATACGGCCAATACCTCCTTTTATTTCTTGGAGTTTTAGATCTGGACCTATTATCGTTACCTCCTTTGTTTGGGACCAACCACTTTTTGCTCCGATACTGTCAGAGGCTTTGACTCTAACATTATAGACACCTGGTTCATCCCAAATATGAGATATTTCGACTTTTTTGCCTGAAGGATGAGGGCCTATCCATTCAGAATAAGTGCCGTCATCCCAATCCCATCTGTAGTATATATCTTGGTTGTCTTCATCAACCGTAAAAGTGGAAAAACTCAAAGATTCAGATACATTCCCTGTCGATGAACCCTCGGGTTTATCTGGCGTCTCGGGTGGTAAAAAATCTGTCTTGGTCTTCAAAGAAAGATATGGATCACCATATAAGACATATCCATAGAGATTTTGGTAGGACTTCCATCCCCAATAGTCATAATCTTTACTGTAATCAAACAACGACTGATATAAAGATTTACCACAAGTATAATCATAGTGTAAAAGATAGTTCATGAAAAGATAATTTATGGTCTGTATACCTCCATCTTGTTTTTTATCCCATCCGATGCTACCCCATGATACTGTGGTTGAACCGATAAATGATACAGCTCCGTTTTTAAGTATCGATATCCCAAGATTTTTCTGGCTGTCAGGACAGGCGTTACTGCAACTTGCTGAAAAAACAATAGATGGATTTTCATCTGATAAATAAAAAGTATCGTCAGTGTTGATAAATTGTGGATGGAAAAATTCATATTTTTCGGGTATGCCATCTCCGTCATCGCGCCAGTATTTACGTTCCGAGTAGATAGGGCTACCATGTCCATACCAGTTTACTATACCAAAGTAATCATTTGACCAATATTCTTTTAC
>JAZKSQ010000128.1:0-5042 GCA_036625995.1 Thermoplasmatota archaeon
GAAATACGCTCAAACAAAGTTTTATGCCCTAAATCTTAGGTCAGTGTATAGAATTGTGAACAAGAATGAGGAAACTTCATTGGAGAAAGTAGGTTTAGAAACAGCTAAAAAACATGGAGTATTAGATAAATTAGTATCGACGTATGAACCAGAAGACGATCGTTTATATCCTGGTCTTTCAGAAGAAGGATATCCTGTTCTAGATTTTAGCCCTATAATTAAATACAACGAAATTCCTTTACCTAAAGCAATAAAACTTGTTTTGAAAATATGTGAAATATCCTTAGGATACCCAGTTGAAATTGAATTTGCTGTGGATCTACCTGATAAAAAAGGGGATACTGCCGAACTTTTTATTTTACAAATACGTAATATGAGACCACCAGGTGAGTCTCCATCTCTATCGGAAAAAGAATTTAAATCAAATGACGTTTTATGTTATAGTAAAAATGCTTTAGGAAATGGAGTTATCAAGGGAATTAAAGATATTGTTTTTGTAAAAAACGAGTCTTATGATATGTCTAAGTCTAACTTGGTAGCTGATCAAATAAGAAAAATTAATAGTAAAATGATGGATGAAGATATACCATACATACTTGCTGGACCAGGGAGATGGGGCTCTGCTGATCAATGGCTAGGAATCCCGGTAGCTTGGGGAGACATAGCAGGGGCTAAAGTAATTATAGAAACACCTTTTGTAAAAAGAAATATAGATTTTTCACAAGGCTCTCATTTCTTTCATGATATGATTTCTTCCAATGTAGCATATATAAAAACAGATAAAGGAAAAGGAAATTTAGATTGGGGATGGCTAAACTCCCTTAATACGATTGATGAAATCGGTGAGATAAAACATGTCAAAACTCCTTACCCCTTAAAGGTCATAGTTGATGGAAAAAAAGGTTTAGCACTAATTAAGAAAGGAAAACTAGACTAAGGCGGATAAAAAAGATGAATAGTAACAATTATCCTGATAAAGGAAAAAATAAAGAAAAGTTCATTAATACAAGAGCTTTAGATGCATTACAAGAACGAGTAAAAGAACTAAATTGTCTTTATGGTCTAACTAAAATAGTTAAGGATGAAACCTTATCTGAAGGCGAGGCTTTACAGAAAATCGTAGACTTGATACCTCCTTCTTGGCAATATCCTGAAGATACTTGCGCCAGGATTAATATAAATAACATTGGCACGTTTAAAACAGATAATTTCAAGGAAACAAAATGGAGCCAAATTAGCAATATATTTTTAGAGGATAAAAAAATAGGCACCATAGAAGTTTATTATTTAGAAGAGAAACCCAAAAGAGACGAAGGCCCTTTTCTAACAGAAGAAAGATTGTTGATAGATGCTATTGCCGGTTTAATTGGTAAATATATCGGAGAACATCAAATTAAAGAAGAATTAGAGGAACATAAAAAGAAATTAAACCATACAGATAAAGAAGTTTCTAGTGAAGATCTTACAGGGAAAAAACAGGACTGGGAAGTTATTATTGACCTACTAATAAAGACAGATCCTCGTATGCTTTTAAGAATCACTAGAAAGATGGTATACCATCTGTACCGTTTTGAAAACGAAAGAATCAATCAATTACTAGGAAAAGTATGTCCTATTGACAGAGATTCTTCTTCTACCCAATGGTGCGGCATTAATATGCCGAATCCACGCCAGAACTTAGAGTCTCTTAAAACAGTTCAAAAAGAGGTTTTTCAATTAGCAAAAGAATGTTTTTCCTCAGAAGAACTGTCACGTTTATTTCATTATTATATAAAACAGGATAAAGTCCGTCCTTTACTTCTAACCTCACAAAAGCATGGTGTTCCTTTCGTTGAAATTAAAAATGAACTCATTCGCTTTTTTGATAAAGCAGAAGGAGATACAGAGATTTCACCCGAAGACAGGATGAGTATTAACACAGCTTTGATAAGACGTTTTTTCACGGATCGTTTAGATTATGTCAATGTTGCTAAAATTTTCATAGATCTAAAGGACTTTGTTCATCTGTTAAGAAGAGTCGTCGGACCTGCGCAGGGAGCAGGTAAATTAGGAGGAAAAACATCAGGGGTTTATTTGGCAGAAAAAATAATAAAAGACGAAATGAAAGACGACGATCTTTTAAAGGATATTTCTTTCCCTAGAAGCTGGTACCTCACATCTGATTCAATATTAGACTTTATTCATTATAATGATTTAGATGAAGTATTTCACCATAAGTATTTAGACCCCCAAGAAATCAGACAGGAACAAATGTTTTTAGAACAGATATTTAAAAACGCAGTCTTCCCTCCCGAAATAGTAGAAAATCTACGGAAGATAATACGTGATATTGACGATAAACCCATTATTGTGCGATCATCAAGTCTTTTAGAGGATAGTTTTGGAGCTGCATTCAGCGGTAAATATAAAAGCCTATTTGTACCCAACACCGGATCTGAGGATAAAAGACTATATGCTTTAATGGATGCTATAGCAGAAGTTTACGCCTCAACTTTCGGGCCAGATCCTATCGAATACCGCAGGGAAAGAGGTCTTTTGGATTTCAGTGAAGAAATGGGAGTATTAATTCAGGAAGTAGTCGGTAAAAAAGTTGGAAAATATTATATGCCTATGTTTGGAGGAGTTGCATTTAGTAGAAATGAATTTCGTTGGTCTCCTCGAATAAGAAGAGAAGATGGTGTAGTTAGAATTGTTCCTGGATTAGGGACTAGGGCAGTAGACAGAGTTGGAAATGATTATCCTATTCTTATTTCTCCAAATAGACCAGAACTGCAAGTAAATGCTTTGATAGAGGAAAAAATTAGATATTCTCCAACATATATGGATGTTATAAACCTGGAATCAGGCGCAATTGAAACAGTCGATGCTATAAAACTATTTAAAAAATATCCAGACGACTTTCCCAAGTTAAATAAAATAGTTTCAATAAAAAAAGGAGACCGTTTATCTAATCCTTCTGGAATGTTACTTGAACCTGAAAAAGAAGATATGGTAGTTACCTTTTCAAATTTATTTGAAAGGACAGATTTTTTGAAGAAAATGAACCGTATTTTAAAAATACTTGAAGAAAAAATTAATACTCCAGTAGATGTAGAATTTGCATCAGATGGAGAAAAATTATATTTCCTACAGTGCAGACCGCAAAGCCAATCTTTAGATATAGAGAGAAAACCTATTCCTAAAAAAGTCCCTGATAGAAGAAAACTATTTGCTTCCGATAGATATGTTACAACAGCTCAGATTGAAAATATCGAATACATAGTATATGTAAAGCCAGAAGAATATGCAAATTTGGAAAAAAGAGACGAAATGCTAAAAATAGCTAATCTAGTAAATAAATTAAACACAAGTTTACCGAAGAGAAAATTTATTTTAATGGGCCCTGGGAGATGGGGTAGTAGAGGAGATATTAAACTAGGTGTTCCAGTAAACTATGGCGATATTAACAATACTTCTCTTTTAGTAGAAATAGCAAAAGAAAAAGGGGAATATACTCCAGAATTATCATTTGGCACTCATTTTTTCCAGGATCTTGTGGAAGCAGATATAAAGTATCTTCCATTGTATCCAGACAGAGAAAATAATTTGTTTAACGAAAATATGCTATTAAGTCCTGAAAATATATTATCTGAAATTTTGCCTTCCTTTAAAGAATTTAGTGATGTTGTAAAAGTTATAAAGACTTCAGATATAGTTGGAGAAGGTTCGCTTTCTGTAATAATGGATGGAGAAGCAGGTAAAGCATTAGGTTTTCTTAAACCTCCAGATCATTGGAGTTGGAGGATGAATAAAGTTAAAGAAATTGCTGAAGATTTAGATCCTGAGGTTTACTCTGTTGAAGAATTATATCTTATTGGGAGTACAAAGGATGGTAGTGCAGGACCTGCTAGTGATATAGATTTAATTGTACATTTTTCTGGAAATGAGGAGCAAAAAGAAAAATTATTGGCATGGTTTGATAAATGGAATGATAAATTAAAGAAGGAAAACAAAAAAAGAACAGGTTTAGATACAGAAGATATTTTAGATGTTCATCTGGTTACTGATGAAGATATCGAAAAAAAGTCTTCGTGGGCATCCCATATCACGTCTAGGTATCAGTCTGTTAAAAAAATCCCTATACCTAAAAAGGAAAAGGATAGTTAGCTTATTGAATAAAGTTTTCTAGTTACTTTTGAGATATCTGAAGTGTCAAATCTTGTCACACATAGTTCATTTCCTTCATGTGCACCGTTTACAGAAAGTGTTTTTCCAATCCTTTGTTTCCACTTACCAGTAATTTTTGTTGATTCATGTACATGTCCATGTAAAGTTAAAAAAGGCTGATTTTTTTTAATAAAACGTTTTATTGCGATGCTACCAACGTGAACATCTAAAGGTGCATGGTCTATCATTTTTCCATCCAGATCCGCACGATCAAGGTTTGTTTTGTAAGGTGGCGAATGAAATAAAAATATAGATTTTTTGAAATCTAAGTTTTCAGATATTTTCCCTAAATCCTTTGAAATAGTTGAAAAACGTATTTCATCATCGGATACATCAACGGTTCTAACGCCTTTTTCAGGTGATATTGCGCCTACATCCATATGACGAGAGACATCATATTTCTCCCAGTCTTTAAGTCTGAAAGGGGAAGGAGGAATATAGGGATAACCAATAATATGATAATTTTGATATTTTATCTTTTTTTTATTAATGTAATCTATTATCTCTTCTTGATCTGATTTTATTATTTTTTTTTCATATTTTCTTGGATCATCATTCCCCATTATTATAAAAAATCGAGTTTGATTTTCTTTTTTTATTTTTTTTATCGGATTTATAATAACTTTTTCAATGAATTCATTTAAATTATCAAATTTTTTCAATTGTAAAGGAAAAAGATCGCCGCCTATAAAAACTACATCTGGTTTTTCTTTTGAAATTATTTTGAATAATAAGTTGTATTTTCTAATATTTCCATGTATATCAGTTACAAAAATACATTTCAAAGTTTATCAATCCTTAAAGCCTATTGATTTTTTTGGTTTTATTAATATATT